>WSYA01000068.1 GCA_009773615.1 Gallionellaceae bacterium | reverse complement strand
CCATGTTCGTGATCGCATCCTTCAGTAACGTTTCTCTGCACTATTTCGATGACTTGCCAGATCATTTATTTCGGGTGATTTTTAGAGGTGCCCTTAAGTCGCGGGGAGCCTTTGTATTCCACGCAATTTTGCCGTGTCCCAATTCTGAATCGCCCAATCCCGCACCGTAGTTAAATCGCTGTCAGCAAGACTTGCGGGCGGCTGTTGCTGCAAGAAGTTCAGCACGCGCAGCAGTGTCACAACCGGTTGCGATGTGTCTACCGGCGCAGCCAGCGTCTGTTTGCTCAGCTTCTCTCCCGCCGCGTTCACAGCAACAGGCAAGTGCATGTAGGCCGGAGTGGTTAACCCCAGCAAGCGTTGCAGATAAATCTGGCGCGCTGTCGAAGCGAGCAAGTCCGCGCCGCGTACGATATGCGTGATACCTTGGAATGCGTCATCCACCACCACAGCGAGTTGATAGGCGAACAAACCGTCGGCACGCTTCACCACGAAATCGCCGATCTCGTTTTCGAGATGCTGGGTGATGCGGCCTTGAAGTGTGTCTTCGAAATCAATTATTCCAACAAATTCATTAGAGCCAACATTCCCTCCCCCTTGCAGGGGGAGGGCTAGGGAGGGGGTAGCAAAGTTGGGGCTCCACGACTCTACCCCCATCCAAACCTTCCCCCTGCAAGGGGGAAGGAACTGGTTTTGCCCAAATGGACAATCTGTCCGCACCCGCCAAGCCCTTCCTTCACGCCCCGCCGGAATGACGTCGCGGCAAGTGCCGGGATAGACCAAGCCCTCTATGCCATGTAGCGCCGAATCGGCGATCTCGCGGCGTGTGCAGCAGCAGGGATACACCGCACTGCTGGCTTGCAGCTTGCTCAATGCTTTTTCATAAGCGGAGGTGCGACGGCTTTGATACAGGACGGGTTCGTCGCTATGCAGGCCGAACGCCTCCAGCGTGCGCAGAATGTCGTCCGCCGCACCCGGCACGCAGCGTGGCGTATCGAGGTCTTCCATGCGTATTAGCCAAGTGCCGTGATGATGTTTCGCGTCGAGATAACTGCCGACAGCGGCGACGAGCGAGCCGAAGTGTAGAGGGCCGGTGGGAGAGGGGGCAAAGCGCCCGCGATAGTCTGATGAAGAGGACATTCGGTTTTGTAGGATGGGTATAGCTAACGCCCGACCCATCCTACGTTTACTGTGGATTGCTTTAGACGGCTACCGCCTCTTCTTCAAATTCCAACCCCACTTTGTCGTCCTTCACATCCACGGTGACCTTGCCGCCGTTGGCCAAGCGACCAAACAACAGCTCGTCAGCCAGCGCAGAGCGGATAGTGTCTTGGATCAACCGTGCCATCGGGCGTGCGCCCATCAGCGGGTCGAAGCCGTGTTTTGCGAGATGAGCTTTGAGGGCGTCGGTGAATATCGCATCCACTTTTTTCTCGTGCAATTGCTCTTCCAGTTGCATGAGGAACTTGTCCACCACGCGCAGGATGACTTCTTTATCCAGCGCAGCGAAGGAGACGATTGCGTCCAGACGGTTGCGGAATTCCGGCGTGAACATTTTCTTGATGTCGATCATCTCGTCGCCGGAAACGGCAGTTTTGGTGAAGCCGATCTGCGTCTTGTTCAATGCGTCCGCACCCGCGTTGGTGGTCATGATGATGACCACGTTGCGGAAGTCGGCCTTGCGTCCGTTGTTGTCGGTGAGCGTGCCGTGATCCATCACTTGCAGCAGGATGTTGAAAATGTCCGGGTGCGCTTTTTCGATTTCGTCCAGCAGCAGCACGCAGTGCGGTTGCTTGCTGATCATCTCGGTGAGCAGGCCGCCCTGGTCGAAGCCGACATAGCCGGGTGGCGCGCCGATTAAGCGCGACACGGCATGGCGTTCCATGTATTCGGACATGTCGAAACGATGCAGCGGCATGCCCATCACATAAGCGAGCTGGCGCGCCACTTCGGTCTTGCCGACGCCGGTAGGGCCGGAGAACAGGAAACTGCCGATGGGCTTTTGCGGATTGCCGAGGCCGCTGCGCGACATCTTGATGGCGCGCGTCAGCATGTCGATGGCTTTGTCTTGGCCGAACACGGTGGCCTTGAGGTCGCGATCCAAGTTTTTCAATGTGTTCTTGTCGTCGTGAGACACGGTGCGCGTGGGGATGCGCGCGATCTTGGCGATGATCTCTTCGATCTCGTGCTTGCCCACCACTTTTTTCTGCTTGGATTTCGGCAGGATGCGCTGTGCGGCACCGGCTTCGTCCAGCACGTCGATAGCCTTGTCCGGCAAGTGACGGTCGTTGATGAAACGCGAGGAGAGTTCGGCGGCGCTGGTGATCGCGGCGGCGCTGAACTTGATGCTGTGGTGTTCCTCAAAGCGTGACTTCAAACCCTTTAGGATTTCGATGGTTTCTTCCACCGAAGGCTCGGACACGTCGACTTTTTGGAAGCGACGCGATAACGCCGAGTCTTTCTCGAAGATGCCGCGATATTCCTGATAAGTGGTGGCACCTATGCACTTCAATGCGCCGCTCGACAGGGCGGGTTTGAGCAGATTGGAGGCATCCATAGTGCCGCCGGAAGCCGAGCCCGCACCGATAAGGGTATGAATTTCGTCGATGAACAGCACCGCATTCGGAGCATCCTTCAGCTCCTTCAGCACGGCTTTCAGGCGCTGCTCGAAATCGCCGCGATATTTGGTGCCCGCCAACAGCGAGCCCATGTCGAGCGAATAGACTTGGGCGTCTTTCAGAATATCCGGCACGTCGCCTTCCACGATGCGGCGCGCTAAACCTTCGGCGATGGCAGTTTTACCGACCCCGGCTTCGCCCACCAGCAGCGGGTTATTTTTACGGCGGCGGCACAGGGTTTGAATGACGCGTTCCAGCTCGGTGTCGCGTCCGATCAGCGGGTCAATCTTTCCGGCGAGCGCATGGGCATTCAAATCCAGCGTGTAACTTTTTAAGGCGCTGTCGCTGCTCTCTTGTTCGGCCTCGGTTTCGTTTGCGGTTTTCTGAGATGAGGGCTGTTCGATCGGTTTGTTGATGCCGTGCGAGATGTAGTTCACCACGTCGAGGCGCGTGATGGCGCGCTGGTTGAGGAAATACACCGCGTGCGATTCCTTCTCGCCGAACAAGGCCACCAGAATATTGGCTCCGGTCACTTCTTTTTTGTTCGTCGATTGCACATGCAGAATGGCGCGCTGGATCACGCGCTGGAAGCCCACGGTCGGCTGCGTGTCGATCTCCCCGGTGCCGGGCAGGCGCGGGGTATGCGTTTCGATATGCTGAATCAATACGGCGCGCAATTCATTGATATCCGCCCCGCAGGCGCGCAACACATGCGTTGCCGAGGGGTTGTCCAGCATGGCGAGAAGCAGGTGTTCAACCGTGATGAATTCATAGCGTTTTTGGCGGGCTTCGACAAAAGCGAGATGGAGACTGACTTCGAGTTCTTGAGCGATCATTTAATTCTCCTCCATGTGGCATCGCAACGGATGCCCATGCTGTGTTGAAAATGCCGATACCTGTGTGACCTTTGTTTCGGCGATGTCCTTGGTATAGACACCGCATACCCCTGAACCTTCGTTATGCACTTTGAGCATGATCTGCACCGCTTGTTCCTGATTCTTTGAAAAAAACGTTTGCAACACCTCGATGACGAACTCCATCGTCGTAAAATCATCGTTCAACAGCAGCACCTTGTACAGTTTGGGTGGCTTGGTTTTACTGCGTTCCAGTTCAAGTACGGAAGAGTTTTCGTGTTTGGTTGCCATTGGGCTCATTGTTGCATTTTGTTATGCATCATATTTGATGATTAGCGTGGTTTTTTCAAGCGTATTAAAAAAAGTTACATTAAGTGCTTGACGTTTAGAAATTAACAAAGTAAAAAGCGCGTGGGTGTTTGAATCAAAGTATCTGCAGTACTGGTTTCGCCATGTGCGGTCTTGGAATTCAAACAGTTTAACGGGAATCCACCCGGTTTTTTAGTAAGGAAGTTTTAACATGGCAAACGGTACAGTAAAGTGGTTCAACGATGCAAAAGGTTTCGGTTTTATCACTCCTGATGATGGCAGCGAAGATCTGTTCGCGCACTTCTCCGCAATCAACATGAGCGGCTTCAAGTCTCTCAAAGAAGGTCAGAAAGTGACTTTCGACGTAGTTCAAGGCCCTAAGGGCAAGCAAGCATCCAACATCCAAGCTCCTTAATCGGTTCTTGAGTCGGAAAAAAAGCCCGCCACGAAAGTGGCGGGCTTTTTGTTTGCCCTCGTTCACATTGATGAAGTTCCCCAGCACATCGTGCAACGCGGGCACAACCGCCAGCCCTGCTTCTTTGCCGAAGAGGACTGCCATACCTACTTGCATTGGCTGGGCGAGGCGCTGCACAAAGAACACTGCACCCTGTACGCCTACGCCCTGATGACCAATCATGTGCATCTACT
Organism: Gallionellaceae bacterium; assembly: GCA_009773615.1. GTDB lineage: Bacteria > Pseudomonadota > Gammaproteobacteria > Burkholderiales > Gallionellaceae > PALSA-1006. The sequence goes on along the minus strand of WSYA01000068.1, from coordinate 3,691 downwards.
GCTCACGTCCAAAAATGCCAAGACCGTACCGCAACTCATCATCGCGCTGGGTCGTCGCTACGTCCAATACATCAACACCACCTACCGCCGCACCGGCGCACTATGGGACAGCCGCTACAAATCTTCCCTGATTCAAGCCGAGGCCGACCTGCTCGCCTGCCAGCGTTACATCGCGCTCAATCCCGTGCGCGCCGACATGGTGGACGACCCCGCGTACTACCGCAGGACAAGTTATCGCACCAACGCCCTGGCGCAAAGCAGCACCCTCATTACACCCCACCCGCTATACTAATCACTCGGCACCACAGAGTATTAGAGACGGAGTACCTACCGGGCGCTGTTCTGCGCCCAACTGGATGGCGAAGCGATAGACAACATCCGGCTCGCCCTGAATCAAAGCCAGCCGCTGGGAAACGAACGCTTCTATTGGCACATCGAAAAAATGACCGGCCAGCGGCGCGAGGACAAGCAGAGATGCAGACCGCCTATGGCTGCAAATCTAACAAGATTGATAGGTTTGGTAAAGGTTCAGTTGTGCTAGCATTCCGACGGTTTATAAAGCGGCGAATTAAAGGGGCTCGATAAATATTCAGGAAGTGATGCGGTGACGGTAGTGCCATATTCACCCGCAAAGACCGCCGCGTCACCAGCGCTTCCAACCTCGTCGCCCAGATCGAACGTTGCTCCGGCACCATCGGCGCACAACTGAGTGAACATGAGAAGCAAGACTTTGCGGCACACCTCGACCAGACTGACTACAAATTAAAGTGAGGAAGATATGACGACCATTTGCGACCTGACTGACAAGACCTGTAAACCTTGCGAAGGCGACGTGCCACCTCTGTCGCAAAGTGAAGCGACCACGCTACTCAAGCAGCTCGACGCATGGGAACTGAATGACAAACGCATCAGCAAGACCTTCACATTCAAGAATTATTATCAGGTGATGGCATTCGTCAACGCAGTCGCATGGATGACACATCGCGAGGACCACCACCCAGACATGACGGTCGGCTACAACCAATGCCGCGTCGAATATTCCACCCACGCTATCGGCGGCCTGTCCGAGAACGATTTCATCTGCGCCTCAAAAGTAGACGCACTGTTCAAGCAGTAATATGAAATTCGCGTAGCGCTCGTTCGCAACCCACCCCTCTCCCTCCGGGGGGTGGGTTGCGGTGGGGGAACGAACCGCAAATAACACCAAGGGATATTGCGTGCGTTCAATGACGAATTGCTGGCACGTTGCCTGCTCGCCGGACAGGACCAGAAGCTGAACATTCTCATCGTGTTGAACAAGAGCGACCTGCCGCAAATCGCTGCCGCACGCGAACAGTTAGCGCCTTACACCAAGATCGGCTATCGCGTTTTGGAGCTGAGTGCCAAGCAAGACATCGACCCGCTGCTGCCCTATCTGCAAGGTAACACCAGCGTGTTCGTCGGCCAATCGGGCATGGGCAAGTCCACACTCATCAACGCCGTCATCCCCGAGGCACATGCCGCCACACGTGAGATATCCACCGTGCTCGATTCCGGCAAACACACCACCACGCACGCCAAACTGTATCACTTGAATACCGACAGCCACCTCATCGACTGCCCTGGTGTGCAATTGTTCGGTTTACATCATCTGGATTTTGCGGCGATGGAAAGAAGCTTCCCTGAGTTCCTGCCCTATCTCGGCGAATGCCGCTTCGCCAATTGCAGCCACTCACACGAACCGGATTGCGCGATCCGCAAAGCGACGGCTGAGGGAAAGATTGACGAGCGGAGATTAAAATTGTTTCAGCAGATCACATCTGCTACCAAGTGATTCAAGAGCTACAAGACAACTTCGAACACCCCACCTTGTCCAGCGCCCAATCGGGGCGTTTCGCAGTGAGATTCGCCGGATGGTCGTCGTCATAAGGATGGCGCGCTGCCTGCATGAGTCGTTCGACCATGCTCAAGTCATTTTGCATCGCCGCATCGATGGCTTCTTGCGCCAGATAATTCCTCAACACGAAACGCGGATTCACTTTGTTCATGCGTACTCGGCGTGATGCATCGTCATCGGATTGTTGCCCCAAGCGAGCAGCGTAGCGACCTAACCACGATTCGAACAAGGCAGCGTGTGACTCATACAATGAGTCGCGATAGAACGCTGAACGCAATGTCTCCAACGCTGGGGCATGCTGCTTTACTTCCGCGAGTTGTCTAAAGAACTCCGTCATATCCACTTCAGCTTGTTGCATCAGCTCGAACACGGTCTCGACCAAAGTGGCATCGTCGTTTTGCCATTTCAGCAAACCGAATTTCGCCGCCAACATCGTTGAGAGTGCGGATTGGAGTGTGTCATCGAAATGCGCCAGACCTGCGTCCAACATCTTGCGCGCAGGGGCGACGGGCATCAGCGCTTCTGCCAAGCGTTCCAGATTCCAGCGCGCCACGACAGATTGCTGTCCAAAGCAGTAACGGTGAAACTGTTCATCCGTCGTGTTCGGCGTCCATCCCGGATCGAAGTTATCTACCCAACCATACGGACCGTAGTCGATGGTGAGTCCGAGGATGGACATGTTGTCCGTGTTCATCACTCCATGCACGAAGCCAACGCGCAGCCATTCCACCACCAACAACGCGGTGCGCTCACAGATCAAGCGGAACCACTCAGCGAAGCGCTCGGCATCTGTTCCCACGATGAACGTAAAATCTCGTGACAAGGTGAAGTTGACCAAGCGTTGCAACAATTCATGCTCGCCACGTGCGGCCAATATCTCGAAATGCCCGAAGCGCGTGAAGGATGGTGATACTCGACACACGATGGCACCCGGCTCCACTGCGGGGTTGCCGTCATACAACATGTCGCGCACCACACCATCCCCCGTCGCGATCAAACTCAGCGCGCGCGTGGTGGGAATGCCCAGATGGTGCATGGCTTCGCTGCATAAGAATTCGCGCAAGGAAGAACGCAACACCGCACGCCCATCTGCCCGCCTTGAATACGGCGTCATCCCCGCGCCTTTAAGCTGCAACTCCCAGCGTTCACCTTTACGGTTAATGGCCTCGCCTAGCCCAATCGCACGCCCATCCCCCAGTTGCCCCGCCCATTGCCCAAACTGATGACCACCGTAACGCGTGGCATAACTCGCCATTCCCTCAAGCAATCGGTTGCCTGCAAACGCCTGCAAGAATTCAGACGAACGTGCATCCGCCTCACTCAGATCGAGCAAGTCCAAAACTTCCGATGAGTAAGCCAACAAAAATGGACGGCTGACCGAAGTCGGCATGATCGCCGACCAGCAGATGCCTTGCGACAAGCTGCTAGTGACCGCATTACCCGGCAACTCACGGATGAATCGGTTATCGAAATGGAGAGGTTTCAAAGATATCTCGCTCTAGAGGATGGACGGAAAGGCTTGTCGAAATTCTGATTCATTAGATTTTCCCATGTGTCACATGAGCTGGATACAGATCATGACCGCCGCAGTGGAAATTAATGGCGATCTTGAAATGGCCCCTTTAATTCCTACGTCATGCATGATTCAGCCCTTCCTCTATCGCATCACACGCTTTTCTGCCTCCGTTTTTTTAATCAAACTAAAGGGGTCAGGCTCTGAGGTCTCCCCTCAAAGTTGCAGCACAGGATGATCATACCGCAAGGACTCAAGCGCTTCACGAAACTCTCTTGGCGGGAATGCCGCCATCCCATGCT
>WSYA01000067.1 GCA_009773615.1 Gallionellaceae bacterium | reverse complement strand
CGGTTTCAAATGCCCGGTCGAGCTGTTTATGCCAGACGCTTTTGACTTTAGGCAGCATCACGCTGCGTTATTTGCACTTGGTGCTTGAAACCGCCCTCTATCGTCAGAATGGCTGCAAAAACCAGGGACAGGAATAGACCTGGGCCGACGGTACTACCAATAGCGGACAGCACTGGTACTTTGGAAAAGGCAAGCAGCCCGAAACTGCCTACCGATGTCAAGTTTGCCACGAGTAGTGAGATTTGAGTCTGGCGGCGTTCCGCACTGTTGTTACTTTGCACGCCACTATCAAAAAATAGGGCATAATTTGAACCGATTGCGACCACAAGCAGCAAACCGATAAGGTGTAAAATCGTCAAATGTTGGGCAATCAGAAGGTTGAGAGCTGTGACGCACAGCAGGGCGCAAGTGAGTGGCAGCGCTATTTTGAGTGTGCGGCGTATGGATTTTAGCGATACAAGCAGCAACCCAAGAATAGCCAGACATCCAAATCCGGAAAGTAGCAGAGCTTCTTGCCGATAACTGTCGAAAATGTTGGTCGATTCTTCAAGCAGGTCAATCACAATCACGTTGGATAATCCATTCGTATCCAGTCCGTCGCGAACTTGGGCAAGATTAATCTCGTCTCCGCCCGAAGCAACGTCATTTGCTCGCAAGGGCATCAGTACCAGATAATCATTGCTGCGTCTGACCAGTAACGAGTCCACCAATAGTGCCACCGAAGTGTCATTCATATCCGCTCGAACTAGCGGCGTTTTACTGCGAGCACTCTGAAGGTCGGCCAAAAATTCATGCAGGTGTTCAGCTTTTATTGGTTGATCCTTAAGCGCTTGTGCCAGTCTAATTTTGGCTTGTGCAGCATCTGGAATTGCACCTTGACGGCTGCGTTGCATGGCAATGCTGGGCAGGATCAGAGCAGGTGAATTGAATCCGCCGATTACCTTGCTCTTGACTAGTCCATGTAAAACTTCGTGGGCTTGCTCTGCTTTTTGCAAAGCAAGTTCTCCTGTTGGCGCGGAGAGTGCTGCTATGTAGCGCATATTTGTGCCGCCCATGTCAGCACGTAGTTCTGAATCGAGCTGTTGTTCTGATTTAGAGATAGGGCTGAGTGCCGATAGTTGACGGTTCCAGATATTACCTGAATGAAGCAGGATGACGCCTCCTGCAATTAAAGCCAAAACAATGACAGACCAACGCAGTCGGCTGGCTTGGTGAATAATGCGGTCAAGTATGATGCCGGTGCTGCTAAGATCGCGCAGTGTGATTTGTTGCGGGATGACAACCGGAAGCACGTATCGCGTTACTAGCACCGCAGCGATCAGGCCGCTGATCGAATACAACCCCAGCTGGGCAAGACCTGGAAACCCGGAGAAGAGCAGAGCAGCGAACCCCGCAATTGAAGTGAGCACGCCGATGCGAATGGTGCGCCAAAAGCGGCTTTGATCAGTCGCTCCTGAGCGTTGCAGGAAATAATAAATCGAGTAATCCACGGCCTCGCCAATCAGTGTGGTGCCGAATCCCAAAGTGAGGCCATGCACTTGGCCAAACCCAATACTGACTGCAGCTATGCCAACCAATGCACCTGAAGCAACTGGCAGCATTCCTAGTGCGAGTAGCGTGACCGAGCGGTAAACCGTCAGTAATAGTGCAATAACCAGTAGGAGACTTGCCCCCGCTAGACGACTGACTTCACCTTGAATCAAATTACGCGAGGCCACAGAGAACACACCTGTACCGCTCATAACAAGCTTTATATCCGCATTGTGCGGAATCTTTGCGAAAGATTTGCGTATAGCTTCCAGCGTATTCGCCTGCGCGTCTGTATTCGATCCCGCAGCTAGAGTGTGGGCTAAAAGTAATGCACGACTTCCATCGCGGGATGCCCATACCCCATCAATTCTTCTGGGTTGGCTTTCGCCGGAGAATTGCTCCAGCAGTAGCATGACTTCGCCAGTGGGGTCTTTGGGAAGCAGGTGTTTAGACATATAACCGGCGTTGCCAGAAAGCGCTTCAATTGAGTTGTCGATGGCCGCACGCATTCCCTCCGTGGTAAAGCGTTCCGTCGTTACTCCTGGGCTAATCAGATAACGGTTGTCGAAAAAATAGGCGCGGTCGCGATCCTGTGTCGTGTCATCACCGTTTTGCACCCCCACGAACAGTTGTGTTTTGCGAAGCTCGACTGCCAGCTCTTGCGATAGTTTTGCGCGCTCGTTAGGTTCGCCGCCCTCAATGCCAATCATAATCAGGCGGGCGATGACACCATCGCGCAACTGGTCGATCAAAAGTTGCTGGCGTTCGTTAGGTGTTTTCGGTAGGAATGCTGACATGTCCGCCACAAAACGGGTCTGCAAAATTACCAGTAGGCAAAGCAGTAACATCGCCAGCCAGAGTGCCAGCGGTAGCGAGAGGAATTTACGCATCATTGTGTGATAACTTTCTTGATAACCATTTCAGAATGGTCTCCGTCACCTTGAAAGAAATCAATATTTTTTACATCAGCATGTGTACCGCCGATGCGGATGCGACTGATGACTTTGAGCATGCGCTCCTGTTTTGGAATCAATACTAATTGCCAGAGTTCTGCGGAACCACTCAATTCCAGCGTGTAGAATTTTTCCAGCGCCGAACGGTCACCGGCCAGTGTGGCACGTATGCTATCCACGAATGCGGCAACCTCGGGGTAATCCAGAAGGGTGACGGTGAAATGGCGCTTTCCTGGTTGAGAAATCGTGAGTTTGTCGCCTTCGAGTAACAGTGCTTCGGACTTGGGTTTGAGAGTGCGTTTTTCTAGTTTGTCTGGGGCTGTAAAGGAGAGTTCGCCGGACGATTCAATTGGTCTGTCGATAATCCCAAGGTATTTTTTTTCCACGAAGACAGCTTTTCCACTCTTGTTTTCGCCAAGCAGATGCATCAAATCGACTATCTGCCAGTCGTTGGCATGCGCGAGAGAAGTGAAAAAAAAGAGGATTAGGCTAAAGATGGATTGAGAATTATTCATGCTCATTATGCTCGATTTTCCAAAAATCAAAGAAATTAAACCAATTATACGGTGCAGATTTGCAATGGGATTCCAGCGCGGCAACATATTTCACCAGAACATCACGCACTGCTTCATCGCGTTCGGCAGGGGGAAATGCCGAATAGTCACTTAAAAGCTCAAAGTGCACGTCGTAGCGATTGCCGCCGCGATAGAGTCCGGACATGAAAAACACTGGGCGCCTAAGCATTGCCGCCATTCGGAATGGCCCTGTCGGAAAGTGGGCGGGAGCACCAAGGAACGGAAGTGTGATGTATTGATCTGTGCTTACCGCGCGATCTGCGAGTAGGCCAACCATGGCTCCCTCTTTCAATTTCCGATGAATCGCAATCATGGAATCAAGTCGTCCCAGCGAAATGATTTCTTGCATTGCCTTGGGGTTGATTGCGGCTAGTGCGCTGTTAAGCTGGCGCGCATTTTCTGGGTACATTGCGATGCTGACTGGGTGGGGGTTTTCGCGCGCATGGCTACGCAATACTTCAAAACTTCCCAAGTGTGAACCAAATAGGAAAAGCCCCTTGTTGTCTGCAAGCGAAGCATGGAGTTGTTGAGCACCTGTTACCCGAATGTCAAACATATCGTAACGATCATTAAGCAGATAAATTCTGTCATGAATCGTGCTGGCGAAGGCGAAGATATTACGGTACAGATCAAGCCAGGTGGCGGGGCGGCCCAGATTACGGGCAAGAAATTCGCGCGCTGTCCTACGAGCGGCGGGCGCGACGAATACAAAATATAGCGCGATGCCATAGATGGCGACACGCGACAGTCTTCTTCCCAAAAGTAACGAAACCTTGCTCATTATGCGCAACAGAAGAGCGCTTCCGCGCTCTTTGTTCTGCATCCATTCTGGCGATGTTTCCGGCGCGGCGTTGTTATCTTGCTCAGCCATCTTGGTTGGAGCTTGTCGAAATGAGAAAGCGGCCATTGGTTATAACGCGCGCATTACAACGGATTTCAAAGCGCACGACCTTCTCGGTGATTTCAAAATCTAGTATTAGCGCGTCGCCCGGAGCAGCTGGGCTGATGAATTTTATTGCCGGGAGTCCTGCAAGTTGCAATCTGGTCATTGATTCTATGGCGTGTTGCGCCAGATCAATAAGCACTACTCCAGGAACAATTGGTCGGCTGGGAAAATGCCCGGCGAAAGTCGGATGTTCGGGGCTAATAGAGAGCTGAACGATAGGCATCTCAGGCTCTTTGGGTAAGGTGTTCTGCAATCAGGGATTGCACCACGGAGGCGTGGATTTTGCCGTTAGCGTCGCGCTGAAGGTGCTCGACAAAAATGATGGGGCGAGGTAGGAATACGGGAGCCACATGCAGGCGTAATGCAGCGAGAATATCTGCCGACTCAAGTTCCGGCGCAATCACAAATGCAGCAGGCCGGAGGGTTTCGTTTTCTGAGACATTGTATGGCATGCAGATTACGCCATCCTGCACGCCTGGAATGTTGGTGAGAAGGTGATTAAGAAATGCTAGCGAACTACGTTTTCCCGCGATGTTAATCATGTCCGAGTTGCGGCCAAGCAGCCGGAAGCGGTGTGGGCTCAGTAATTCCACAACATCGTTCAGGACTTGTGCTTCTTCCAGATGCCCGCCCTTTGCGATGGTGATGCCTTGTTCTTGGGATAACTCAATGTCGGCATAGGCTTCCCATTCGATTTGTGCGGTGGGTCTGCGTGTGGCGATCTGACCAGTTTCGGTTGCGCCGAAAATTTCTATCAGTGGCGCACTGAAACGCCGCTCTGTTTTCTTGGCCAGTTCAATCGATAGCGCTGCCGTTGCCGAAAGAATGCCAGCAACTTGTGGGAGTTTAATGTCACTATCAACCAGTTTGCGAAGATGAAATGGGGTGGTCACGAGCAAGCGTGGCTCGGGCAACTCTTCCAGCGCGGAGATAATATCAGCAGGGAAATAGGGTTGACGTGTGGTTAATTGCCCCCCGCCGAAGAGGGGAAGTAGCACGCTCGACTCCAGTCCATACATATGTTGAAATGGCACGGTCCCTAATACTGCGCACGCCCCACCAGCAGAATTCCACATGCGATCCGCTTCGGCGAGGGCACACTGCCGTAAGCGCCCAAAGGTCTTGATGTGAGGTTTTGGTTTTCCTGTCGATCCCGAGGTGTACACGCACACGATGCGTTGATCAAAAGGAATGCGAGGGATTGCTGGAGTAGCGCTGGATGGGGATGTGTTTGGTGGGCTAATAGAAACTTGAACGTATGGAATTTGAGGGAAAAGTGGGGATGCTTGATCTCCTAGGCAGACCAAGTCAGGCACTTCTGCATGCAGCGCGGCAATTTCTTCCGCTGCGGCGGAGTTAGGTAGGACGCTCAGTATGCCACGAGAAATTGCCGCAAAGAGTGCAACGGCGAACCAGTAGCGATCTTTACACAGGATTAACACATGGTCAGTATCCGGTAAACGCGCAGCTAGTGCTGTCACTTCGCGCAGAAAATCAATGCGACTTACCGGGTTTGAGTTTCGGTAAGCGATTACTTGAGCAGGGTGTGCATCCGGCAGAATCGGCAGCGAGTTCATGGTTGCTTAATTGTTTGTTTTACGGCGGGAATACTCACGATAGGCATGGATAATTTCGGTGATGCTGAAATGGGCACGATTGGGCAATACACGCTGGCGAATAAGGTATTCGCCAGCGAACATGGTGCCGAGCAAGACGGGTGTCAGCAAATTTGCGAATAACGACCAAGCTTGAAGTGAGCCGAAGAAAAACAACAGCGCAGAGATGATGGCGCTTAGAGCAAAATAAATAGTCCAAGCAAGCGTCACTCTCCAAGTGTAATGCAGATAGGTCGCATCTAGCGGTTCATGGATCGCGAAGCTTGCGATGCGGGAGCACAGCGCTTCCGCATGTCTTTTTCCCAGCGTGCTGCCAAACATCAATCCCAGTAGGAGCATTGCGCAAATATGTTGGACAAAATACAACCAAGCGGCGTGTTCCGTCAGGTATTCGAGATTAAGAATGAGAGCCAGAGTGAAAATGACGCAAAGGCTGAGTGTTATGGCACGCATCCCAGAATTCCATGCTGTTACTAGGGCGGTAGCACCTAGCGGTATGATGCCAAATAAAACTACGGCAAGCGGTGGGGCATTGGAAGTTAATGCCAGATGGGTTACGCTGACATAGCCGATACCTACCGTTGCGATTAGTGTGTATTTGATTGCATGTCTGAGGTGAATCAATTTGTACGGTGTTCTGCTATATAGGCAGTTAGGCTGCGCAGCGAACTAAAGGTGTTGAAGTTGTCTTCATTTTCTGCCTTCATTTGGATGCCGTATGTTTTTGAAATTACGAATGATATTTCAAGAATATCAATGGAGTCGAGTCCCAGTCCATCTCCAAATAGTGCAGCGTCCGGTTGAATTTCATCGGCTCCGACTTCGAGATTGAGTGCCGTTACGATCATGGCGGCGACTTCCCGCTCAAGCGTGGTGTCTGGAGGAATAAGTGAGGATTGTTGTTGATTCATTTTGTTTTACTTGTAAGGCGTGGGTTGGTAATTATTTGAGACTACCCCCGAGACAAATGTTACTTGTCGACGGTTTAAATCCATGTGCGCATTATATAATGCGTTGTAAATAAAGTGCAAAACGTTGAGAGGAGTTTTATTGCTATCCCCTATCCATGCCAAGCATCATCTGAGGCGCAACATTGCGGCTATCCTCATGGCGCATTTGTGGTTCAAGGTTTTTGGGTATATTGGTTTTACAACGCTGTTTTTCTGGGGCTACATATATCTGCTCAAACACCCAGCATTTCCTGTGACGATGATGCCTCTGACAACGTTGGATCGCTTGGTGACATTTGAACCTTGGGCTTTGCCGGTCTATCTATCGTTATGGACATACCTTTCTTTGCCGCCGTTGTTGATGCTGACGAAGCGTGAACTTATAGAATACGGGGTCTGGATTGGCGGTTTGTGCTTTTCGACACTGACAATATTCTATTTCTGGCCAAATGCCGTTCCTCCCGCAAATATCATTTGGGAAGAGTATCCAGGCATGGGCTTTCTCAAGGGCGTCGATGCGGCTGGCAATGCCTGTCCTTCTCTACATGTGGCAACCGCAGTATTTTCTGCTTTCTGGTTGCATTGGCGTTTGCCAAAAATTGGACTCGGAACTAAGTCACGTTTGGTCAACATGGGCTGGTGTTTAGCGATAGCTTATTCAACTATGGCGACGAAACAACATGTGGCAGTAGACGTGATTGCTGGCGGAGTCTTTGGTTGGGCGCTGGCATGGTGTTATCAAAAAATGAAATATCAATCTTGACTGGAGTTACCAGCTTTTCTGGACAGGGATAGCATCTTATCCAAAAACCAGAGGAGCTCAACATGCCATCACCAAGCAAAATGACCTTCCCCCGAAAAATCGTCTTCCAAGGGTGACGTAGAATTAACGTTACTTTTGAAAGGAAGAAGATACCGAAGCAGGCATACACGGCTGAGTTCAAAGAGCTGTCGGTCAAGCGAGTAAGGTCTGGACAGACTATCAGTTCAGTGGCGAAGGGTAATCCCCCCGGAAATTAGTGCGAGTTAGAAGTAGAATTTTCTCAATTAGAAAGCGAGGGAGCTTTACATGAAGACATCACGATTTTCAGACAGCCAGATCATTGCCATTTTCAAGCAAGCAGAGGGCGGTAGCCCAGTTTCTGAACTCTGCCGGGAACACGGCATGAGTTCCGCCACGTTTTACAAATGGAGGAGCAAATTCGGCGGCATGGACGCCTCTCTAATGTCCCGGCTCAAGGAACTCGAAGATGAGAACCGGCGGCTCAAAAAGATGTATGCCGAAGAACGCCTCAAGGCAGAGATCGTGCAGGAGGCCTTCGCAAAAAAGTGGTGAAGCCATCTTGCCGACGCGAGATGGCGCAACACACTGTAAAGCAGCAAGGTGCCAGCATTCGAGTAGCTTGCTTAGCGTTCGGCATCAGCCAGACCTGTTATCGCTACCAGGCAAAGCAGTCGGCAGAGAATGTTGAGATCGCCGACCACCTAGGGAATCTCTGATTAAGTCCTGAACCATTTTGTTTCACGCTGTCAGAAGCACAGGATGAACAAACGGATTAGAACGATGAAACAAACGACATT
>WSYA01000066.1 GCA_009773615.1 Gallionellaceae bacterium | reverse complement strand
CACAGAGGGCTTTCGAAAGATCGGAAACGGGTCTTGGTGGCAGAACATTTGGCACGAAAAAGAGGCAAAAAACCTCCACGAAATGTCACTTAGCTCGAATTTGTTGATGCGGCATAAACAGCCTTTTAGAAAGAAACGTATCGAAAATAACGGAAAGTATTTGCGGCGAAGTATACCTCCCGGCATACCCGTGAAATTTCAGAAAAGAAAAAGGAGCCGGGGTTTCAACCTGGCTCCTTGTGCATGGAGCGCTCTAAACATGGCCCGGACGCTAGGTAATGGTCGTTCCGGCTACCCGATAGGCTTCTCGAAAATTATTTGTTGAACTTCTTTAGTATCGACTGCACATAGACCAACCCCTCTGTTAAGCAGCTATCCTTTGAGCCCCCATCTTCCAAACAAGATTTGTTCCAGGCATTAAATTCATTGGCGCACCTATCCATCAACAAATAGCCGGACGACTTCCCGCCATCATAAGAAGAGAACTGGCCATATTGGGCGGCAGGTACCACGCAATATGAAAGCATCTCGAAAAGAGCGGTCGTTTTAGGATTGATGTCCGAAGATTTACGGCTAGATACTGCGGCTCTTTTAGTCATCTCTTTACTGCCAACACCTTCAGGTGCAAGAGTTATTCTGGTCACACCACAAAAAACCGGCGTGTTGTAGCGTCCGGCAAAGTCGATGAAGCAGTCCACCACCACATGCTTGCCATAGAATTTTTTATATAACGCCGTGTTCTTTCTATTCATGACCATCTGGATATGGTCGAGACGACCTCTCTTTAGAACAGGCCACTCACTGACATCCGTCCCGGCCGTAATATGCGTAATGTTCACCGGGTCATCGAGCTCCAATCCCGGATAAGAATTTTCCGGGGGAGTTACCGCAATATATCCCGGCTTATCTCTTGAGCCGTCTTTGATCGTCCCCGTCAGAGAATATTGACCCATATTGATAAACTGAGCGGCCTGGCAAAATGTAGAAGACATGCTGAGCATAACAAATCCGATGACATAACTAAGTTTCATAAGCCCTCTCTTTATGTTGCTCCAATTGAAAATTCTCAGCCTGACATCGCCAGTCTGAGACGAGCGCTATTACAAGTGCGCAGCATTTGTTTCAATTCAATGCCGCCTGCACGGCATCCGGCGCACGCTTGATTACGTTCAGCAACACCAACGATGCACCATGCGGCGAACGATCCCCCCGCTCCCAATGCCGAAGCGTTGCAACAGAAAATCCAAACCGTGCGGCGAACTGTTCTTGCGTCATGCCCATATGTTGACGTAATGCGGAAACATCCACTGCCTCTGGCGTGTAAGTTTTAACGGCAACTTTCTTGCCCTTGGCATGTGCGATGGCTTCATTCAGGCCACGCGAAATCCCCTCAAAAGTCGTTCCCATATTTCACCTCTCAATCCATGCTGCTATCAAAACATCCACCAGCTTCGCCAACTCGTTGCGCTCCGCCTTGCTCAAATTGTCCTGCTCGTTTTTGCCAAACAACGTTATCAAATAAAGTGGCATCAATTCGCTGTGGTAGTAGTAAATAACACGAACCCCGCCACTCTTACCGCGCCCACCTCTACCCCAGCGTAATTTGCGAATACCGCCCGTACCCTCGATTAGATCGCTCGCTTTTGGATGCGCCGCGAGATAGCTCAATACATCCTGCCGCTCGGTATCGGTTAAGAGCTTTTTAGCTTGGCGGATATATTCCGGCACCTCGGCAATCGTAATCATGGACGCATTCTAATCCATTGGATTAGCTTTTACGATAGTAGATGAGTAATCATAAAAAATGCACGGACCAGTTGGGAATAGACCCCCCCCAAAGTCCCCATCGAAAAGCACAAAGGGCTAAGCATTTCTGCCTAACCCTTTGATTTGTTGGTGCGCCCGAAGAGATTCGAACTCCTGACCCCTTGGTTCGTAGCCAAGTACTCTATCCAGCTGAGCTACGGGCGCGTTTTTCTTACTAACACTTACATCTGTGTGGCGGAGAAGGAGGGATTCGAACCCTCGATCCAGGTTTTGCCCGGATGCGCCCTTAGCAGGGGCGTGCCTTCGACCACTCGGCCACCTCTCCGAAGGCCGCGAATGATACTGACTAGAGGCTAGTCGGTCAAACTGTTTATGCGTCTTCTTGATCTAAATCGAATGCTTTGTGCAATACGCGCACGGCCAACTCCAAATATTTCTCGTCGATAACGACAGAAATCTTGATCTCGGAGGTGGAGATCATCTGGATGTTGATGCCCTCTTCAGCCAAGGTGCGGAACATTTTGCTGGCGATGCCCACATGCGAGCGCATACCAACGCCGACCACGGAGACTTTGGCAGTCTTGTTGTCGCCGATCACATCGCGAGCGCCGATGTGCGGCTGCACTTGATTCTTCAGGATGTCCATCGCCTTGGTGAATTCGTTGCGATGCACGGTGAAAGAGAAGTCGGTGGAGCCGTCCACGCCGACGTTCTGGATGATCATGTCCACGTCGATGTTGGCTTCGCTTACCGGGCCCAGTATCTGGTAAGCGATGCCGGGCTTGTCCGGTACGCCGCGCACGGTGATCTTTGCTTCGTCGCGATTGAACGCGATACCTGAAATGATGGCCTGTTCCATTTTATCGTTTTCCTCAAAAGTAATCAGCGTGCCCTCGCCCTCTTCGGCGAAACTGGAGAGCACGCGCAGTTTGACTTTATATTTACCGGCGAACTCGACCGAGCGGATCTGCAACACCTTGGAACCCAGACTCGCCATTTCCAGCATCTCTTCAAAAGTGATGCTCTTCAAGCGGCGCGCTTCGGGAACCATGCGCGGGTCGGTGGTGTAGACGCCGTCCACGTCGGTATATATCTGGCACTCGTCGGCACGCAACGCTGCCGCGATAGCGACGCCGGTAGTATCCGAACCACCGCGTCCCAGCGTGGTGATATTGCCCGCTTCGTCCATACCCTGAAAACCGGCCACCACAACCACATGGCCGTTGGCCAGATCGGTGCGAATGCTCTGCTCGTCTATACTGACGATGCGCGCTTTGGTAAAAGCGCTATCGGTGAGTATCTTGACTTGGGCACCGGTATAGCTCTTGGCTTCCAAGCCGATATCTTTCAGCGCCATCGCCAACAGGCCGATGGTCACCTGTTCGCCGGTGGAGATAATCACGTCGAGCTCGCGCGGATCGGGATGCTTTTGAACTTCTTTAGCTAGCGCGATCAGGCGATTGGTCTCCCCGCTCATGGCGGAAACCACAACCACGACCTGATGCCCTTGTGCCTTGTATTTTGCCACGCGCTGCGCAACATTTCTGATGCGCTCTGGACTGCCAACCGAGGTGCCGCCGTATTTTTGAACTATCAATGCCACGATATGCCTGCGTCGATTTTTAAAGTGGGCGGCATTCTAACTGAACTGACGACAAAAATCATGCCTGCTACTGCAAAAACAAAAGCTCACTGCACCGCTTAATTCAACGGACTGGGGATAAAAATCGCACCCCTCAACTTTTCTGGCAAACAATTCCATTTGCGGTGAAAATACCGCACCCATTTTTTGAAGGAAGCAACCATGACTCTGACCGAACTCAACCAACGCTTTGCCATCAGCAACCACCTTCAATTCAAAGAGATCGCGGATGGGATCGTCATTGCCGAGGTTTCCAACCAGCACGCCAACAGCAACATCGCGCTACAAGGCGCCCATGTCGCCACCTGGCAGCCGCGCGGGCAAGAGCCGGTGATCTGGCTGTCGCCTTACGCCAAATTCGCGCCGGGCAAATCCATACGCGGCGGCGTGCCAATCTGCTGGCCATGGTTCGGCCCTCATGCAACCGATGCCAAACTGTCGGGACACGGCTATGCCCGTACCGTCATGTGGGAAGTATTGGAGACAAAAGCACTACCCGATGGCGCTACTTTTTTGCGCTTCGGCTTGATCGAGTCGGATGCGACGCGCGCGCAGTGGCCGCACCCATCTTCCGCGCAACTCGAAGTCACCGTCGGCAAATCCTTGCGCGTCGTGCTGGTGACACAGAACAGCGGCAAAGAATCTTTCGTCCTCGGCGAAGCGTTGCACACTTATCTGCAAATCAGCGACGTGGCACAGATGACGATACGCGGGTTGGAAGGCTGCGACTATCTGGACAAGGTGGGCGAACCCGCGCGCCGTACACAGCAAGACGGCATCGTCATCAGCAGCGAAGTGGATCGCGTGTATGTGGATACGGAAGCGGATTGCGTGGTCGAAGACCGTGGCCTGAAGCGTGCGATTCGCATCGCCAAGACCGGCAGCCGCTCCACCGTAGTATGGAATCCTTGGACAGAGAAAGCCAACAAAATGGGCGATTTCGGCGACAACGGCTATCGCGGCATGGTGTGCGTTGAAAGCGCCAACGCCTTCGACAACCTCGTCACCGTCAAGCCGGGCGAGACACATCGCTTGGCAGTGGAATACAGCGTCGAAGCACTGTAAATCCAGAGACGAACGGAGGTTTTCAGTGAACGCTGAATAACCCCGTTCCCGGCGACAGCGATTGCCGATTCCGCAGACAAGCCTAGACATCATTAGAGCATCAATAAAAATGCAACCAACCGACCTGATAGGCAGCCTTGCCGCCACCCTCACCACCACCGCCTTCATCCCCCAAGTCTGGCAAATCTGGCGCACACGCCACACCAAAGACATTTCTCTCGGCATGTATATCGCGTTCACCTGCGGCGTAGCGCTATGGCTTGCGTACGGCCTCTTGCTCGGCTCATGGCCTATCATCATCGCCAACAGCATCACCGTGTGTCTGGCAGGTGCGGTATTGGTGATGAAAATTCGTTTTGGTTGAACCTGTGATGGTTATAATTAGTGCAAGTCCGCCCCGGTGAAAACTTGAAATGCTGAAAAAAATTCATGTTCGCGACGTGCGCCTCGGGATGTACATCCAAGAGTTGTGTGGCAGCTGGATGGACCATCCGTTCTGGAAAAAGACTTTTGATCTCACCGACCCTAAAGACTTGCACTCGCTACAAACTTGCGGCCTGAAGGAAGTATGGATCGACACTGAAAAAGGCTTGGATGTCGAGGCGCATGTCGCCTCAATGACCGTCGAACAAGAAAAACAAAAAATAGCTGAAGAATTTCAAAAGATCGCCGACAGTGCAAGCAAACCCGAAGTACGCGTTTCGATGAAAGAAGAGGTTGTTCGCGCGCGCAAACTCCAGGAAAAAAGCAAAGCGACCGTCTCCTCCATGTTTCATGAGGCACGCATGGGAAACGCGATCAATGTCGCCGACGCAGTCCCGATAGTGGATGAGATCAACCTGTCCGTCTCGCGCAACCCCGAAGCCTTCCTGAATATTTCCCGCCTGAAAAATAAAGACGATTACACCTATTTACACTCCGTTGCCGTGTGCGCGCTGATGATCGCGCTAGCCAAACAGCTGGGGCTTTCCGAGGCCGACATCAAAGATGCGGGCATGGCGGGCCTGTTGCACGACGTAGGCAAGATGATGATCCCCGATGAAGTGCTCAACAAACCGGGAAAGCTGACCGACGAAGAGTTCGAAATCATCAAGGCTCACCCTTTGCGCGGCTGGGAGGTGCTGAGCAATTCCGAGGGCGCCAATCAGGTGGCGCTTGATGTCGTGCTGCATCACCACGAGCGCGTGGACGGCACGGGCTATCCGAATAAAATTTCCGGCGACGCGCTCACCCTGTTCGCGCGCATGGGTGCAGTATGCGATGTGTACGATGCACTCACCTCCAACCGTTGTTACAAAAATGGCTGGGAACCTGCGGAAACCCTGCACAAAATGGCGGAATGGCGCAACGGACATTTCGATGAGCGCATCTTTTACGCTTTCGTCAAAACCATCGGCATCTACCCTTCCGGCACTTTAGTAAGACTCAAGTCAGAAAAGCTCGCTATAGTCATGGAGCAGTCCGAGAAGGGGCTGCTCACGCCGCATATCAAGGCGTTTTTCTCCACCAAGTCCAACGAGCCCATCATGCCGGAATTGATCGACCTGTCAAAATCTACAGACTCCATCGTCAATGTCGAAGCGGCAGAAAAGTGGGGCTTCGACTTGAAGCAACTTGGCGGCTTTTGAACCACCCGAGTTTAACAACCTGAACAACGACATAGGGAGATCACATGTCCATCGAATCCAGCCTGAACGAAACCCGCATATTCAAACCCAGCGACGCTTTTGTTGCACAAGCCAACGTTTCCGGCATGTCCGCGTATCAGGCGCTGGCAAATGCGGCGCATAACGATTACGAAGGTTACTGGGCGAAACTGGCGCGTGAACATATCCTGTGGCACAAGCCCTTCACCAAAATTCTGGACGAGAGCAACGCTCCTTTTTTCAAATGGTTCGAAGATGGGTTACTGAACGTCTCCTACAACTGCCTCGACAAACACCTGACCACCCAGCCGGAAAAGACCGCGCTCATTTTCGAGGCGGACGACGGCACCGTCACCAGGATCAATTACCGCGACCTGCATGCCCGCGTGTGCCAATTCGCCAACGGCCTCAAATCGCGCGGCATCAAAAAAGGCGACCGCGTCGTCATCTACATGCCGATGAGCATCGAAGCTGTGGTCGCCATGCAAGCCTGCGCGCGCATCGGCGCGATCCACTCGGTGGTGTTCGGCGGCTTCTCTTCCAAGAGCCTGCATGAGCGCATCACCGATGCGCAAGCCTGCGCCGTCATTACCGCCGATGCGCAGATGCGCGGCGGCAAAGTGATGCCGCTGAAATCCATCGTGGACGAGGCGCTCGCAATGGAAGGCTGCGAGGTGGTGGAGAACGTCATCATCTATCGCCGCGCCGCTTGCGAGATGCAATTCAATGCCGGACGCGATGCGTGGTGGCACGACCTTGTCGCCAATCAAGATCACACCTGTGAACCGGAATGGGTAGGCGCTGAACATCCGCTGTTCATTTTGTACACCTCAGGCTCCACCGGCAAACCCAAGGGCGTGCAGCATTCCAGTGCGGGTTATCTGCTCGGCACCACTCTTACCATGCAGTGGGTGTTCGACTACAAACCCTCCGACATTTTCTGGTGTACCGCCGACGTGGGCTGGATCACCGGACACAGTTACGTCGCTTACGCCCCGCTGGCGATAGGTGCAACCGAAGTCATCTTCGAAGGCATTCCCACCTATCCCGATGCCGGACGTTTCTGGAAAATGATCCAAGACCACAAGGTCACCACTTTCTACACCGCACCGACCGCCATCCGTTCGCTCATCAAACTCGGCGGCGAGCTGCCCAAGCAATACGACCTTTCCAGCCTGCGCCTGCTCGGCACCGTGGGCGAGCCGATCAATCCCGAAGCGTGGATGTGGTACTACACCGTGGTCGGTCAATCGCGTTGCCCAATCGTGGACACATGGTGGCAGACCGAAACCGGCTGCCACATGATCGCGCCGTTGCCCGGTGCCGTGCCGACCAAGCCCGGCTCCTGCACATTACCCATCCCCGGCATTCAAGTCGCGGTGGTGGACGAGACTGGCCACGAAGTCGACGCGCAGCATGGCGGCTCGCTGGTTATCCAAAAACCATTCCCTTCGCAGATCCGCACCATCTGGGGCGACCCGGAGCGCTTCAAGAAAAGCTACTTCCCCGAAGAAATGAAGGGCGCTTATCTTGCCGGCGACTCCGCCCACCGCGACGAAGACGGCTATATCTGGATCATGGGTCGCAACGACGACGTGCTGAAAGTCTCCGGCCACCGTCTCGGCACCATGGAAATCGAATCGGCACTGGTCGCCAACTCGCTGGTGGCTGAAGCCGCCGTGGTCGGACGCCCTCACGACATCAAGGGCGAATCCATCGTCGCCTTCGTGGTGCTGAAAGGCACGCGCCCGCAAGATGCGGCATCCACGAAGCAACTAGCGGATGAATTGCGCAACTGGGTCGGCAAAGAGATCGGCCCGATCGCCAAACCGGATGAAATCCGCTTTGGCGACAACCTGCCCAAGACCCGCTCCGGCAAGATCATGCGCCGCCTGCTGCGCTCTATTGCCCAGGGGCAGGAAATCACGCAGGATATTTCCACACTTGAGAATCCGGCAATTTTGGAGCAACTGAAAGAAGTGATTAAGTAAGAAACTGCTTCATTCGCAATGCCGAAAGCCCCCGGCCAAAACCGGGGGCTTTTTGCTTCTTCGGGTAGAATGCGCCCCTCCAACAACTTCAGGTAATACCCAGCATGGCGATTCAATGGTTCCCCGGCCACATGACCTCGGCACGCAAGAAAGCCGCCGAGACTATGGAACGCATCGATGTCGTCATCGAAGTGCTGGATGCACGCGTACCCGCAGCCGGATGCAACCCGATCATCCGCGAGCTGCGCGAGCACCGCCAGCGCCCATGCCTGAAAATACTCAACAAGGCCAGGCCGACCTCGCCGACCCCGCCGCTACCAAGGCATGGATGGATTATTTCAACAGCCAGAAAGGTGTACTTGCCGTAGCACTCTCATGCAAAAAACCCGGCGATGTCGCCAAGGTACCGGGACTGTGCCTCAAACTCGCCCCGCATCGCGGCACCACGCTCAAACCGCTGCGCATGATGATCATGGGCATCCCCAACGTCGGCAAATCCACACTGATGAACGCCCTGCTCAAACGCCGCGCCGCCAACGTGGGCGACGAACCCGCCGTCACCAAAAGCCAGCAGAGCTTCGACCTCAACGACCACATGACCCTGATCGACACCCCGGGCCTGATGTGGCCGAAAATCGAACACGACAGCGACGGCCTCATGCTCGCCGCCAGCCACTCCATCGGCCGCAATGCCGTGATCGACGAGGAAGTCGCCGCCTTCTTGGGCGACATCCTGCTCGCACGCTACCCTGCCTTGGTCACCCAACGCTATGGCTGCGCCACCGAAGGAATGGACGGCTTCCACCTCATCGAAGCCGTCGCGAAACGTCGCGGCTATCGCATGAAAGGCGGGGATTTCGATCTGGAAAAAGCGGCCTTGACCATATTGCAGGACTATCGCGATGGGGTGTTGGGAAAAATCAGTTTAGAGACTCCGGCATCGCGCGAAGAAATGTTGCTGATGATTCAAGCATAAAATACTTCTATACAACGCTCTCTTTACTTATGCTCACAAAAATCACTAATCTAACTGGCTGGACTAGGGAATCTGTACTAAAAATAATTCTTTGGACTCTAAGTATTATTTTCATCTGGCTATTCCCCAAACTCCTATTCCTAATCTATATGGGAAATGAAGGTTTTTTCTCATACGACTTTTTTGAGCTAAGTGACATTTCGTGGAGGTTTAATCCTGTCTATCCCTTATGCCTATTGTGTGAAACGTGAAAGTTAGACAGGGTGGTAGTCTAATCAGA
>WSYA01000006.1 GCA_009773615.1 Gallionellaceae bacterium | reverse complement strand
GCCAAGGTCTGTTGTTTCATTGCCATCTACCGTGTTTATTTACTACCGGCTATAACGCGCGAGCTATAGAATTGGTGGACTTAATCAGTGTTGCCTTAAGTTGTCCGCAATTGTTTAACAGGCGGTCATCTGTGGATTTATTCATATGCAGCTCTGCGACAAAAAGTGCCCGTACAGTAACCAATGACTTGCTGCAGTTTTTTGCAGCTTAGTCAGATGGCTGGTCGTTTTATCAGGCGGGCATTTTGATTTGTTGCAGAATTAGAATCGCTGCACATGAAGTGAGTTGTTCAAAATCGATCAAGTACGATTTCATTGATTTTGGAATCCGCGTCAAGATTTTTTCGCATACTGAATAATCCCGTATAAAAGAAATACACCTCCAAATATGGCGGTATCCATGTAAAAGAGAAAGTACAAATGTGCGCCAAACCACAGACCGCATAGTCCAAATCCCAGCACAATGTACAGCATAGCTTGGTTTGTCGATTTGGATTTGGAGTTTGTCGAATCACTTACAGTTGATGCTTGCGCTGAACCATCAAGCATCGCGCCGCAGTGTTTACATTTTTTGGCAACAGCCAGAATGCTTTCGCCGCATAGTGAACAAGCTTTCATTTCTGCACTCATTTTTACTCCCTATAATTTGAACTGCAATTAAGAACAGCTGCCGTGCTTCCGTATTACCTTGATTAGGCAAATCGAACAGCTGTATTACGACGCGTTTGGTCGATTGTTGGGCTGGGTAGTGTTGTAAAACTGAATTTCCCACTCGGACAGGGGCGACTTGCCAGCAACTTCTTTGGCCTTAGAAATTATTTCCTCGTATTCGGTTATGGAGTCGAGCTTTGTCCATGCAGTTTTTTTGTAGTCAGTGGCTTTAGCCACTTTGTCGAGGATGATTCCATCGATAGGGCAATGTGGTGGCATCGCAACTCGTTCCAAGCACCACATGTATTTGAGATAGAGGTTGAGTGCTTTTTGCGCAGAGCCAATTCGAAAGCGGCGCGCATGAAGAACGTCACCATGCTTCTCAGAAAGCTTCTTGGCTAGAGCCTCGATATTTTTACAGTGCATAGCTTCTGACACGGATTCGCGGTATTGCTCGGACAAGGAAATGAGAGACATTTGTAAGTCGCGGCGAAAATCTACCCTGTCTTTTTCAGTCGTGTTTTTTCGATATGTCGAAGATCGTTGAACCGTTGCAGTAAGTGTCATGTTGAACAGTTGGTTTAATAAAAATTGTTCTTTTGCAGATGTGATCATTTCAACTCCAATCATTAAAAATGATTCTTTATAGCGCCGCTCTAATTCAATCTGTTGATAATTGATTTAGCCGGTTCTGGACATGTTGTCTCAAGGTGCCAACGAATTAAATTTGTTTCAATTTTTGGCGAAAATGAAACTAAGCATGCAGATTCCCCTGCAACGCCAGGATTAACTGTTGTGGTAATTACACCAATCTTGCTGATTGAAAATGACGAAAGCTCTTCTATTCTGGGCACTTGCCCCCCTAGGTCTGCCCAGTCGTTATCTACTGGCAACTCAGTTACCCCGTGATCTTGAATGTAAGCCGCAAATCCAAGCTGTAAAGGATTTATAGACTTTACAATATTGCTAAGCGCGACTTTTAATTCAAAATCGCGCTTGACTGCATCCTCCACTGCCGTCATCGGTTTTGCTGCCACAGGTTTTATTGTTGTAGATTTTGGTTCATACGCTTTGGAAAATTTAGCTAATTCAATAATCAATGCATCTGGCTGCGGCCATAACTTCTGAATTTCTACTAAGTGCTGAGAGGTTCCATTCTGCTGAGCGGCAGTCGAAACAAATTCAATAGTTTTCATCTCTCTTAGATGGGGCAAGGCGGTGGCTATATTCAACATAACCACAGATGATTCCATGACGGCATTTGTGGACACATCTGTGCTAAATAGCCGCCTCATAGGCTCGAGGTCGGAATTTGACACAGGAGGAAATGGCGGGCGAGGGTTGCGTGCTAACTCAAGCATAAAACTTAACGAATCTAGGCCATCAAGATGTTGGATCTGGATGTGTGCCAAACTTTGAAATGCACTAAGTTCTTCTAAGACGGAATGTGGGGCGAGGTTAACTTTGCCCTTTAAATATTTTGATAGAGCCGAATATTTTTCTAATTGTGCTAGATCACTGGTAGAGGCTTTCCCATTAAAGGTGCGAGAAATTTCGTCGCTAGCGTTCCCGAATAGCTCATTCATTTTGCCAATGGTTGAGATTTTTATGTTTGCTTTGCAGTTATATTTCTCCGGGTCTTTTGAGTGCGCTACGGTCTGCACTGAGCTGATCTCCACTTTGAACATATCAGATAAATTTTTTGCTTCTTCGCCGAGCAAAGATTGAAGAACTAGATCGTTAACTAAGCTAGTGGTTTTTGCATCGCCACACT
Organism: Gallionellaceae bacterium; assembly: GCA_009773615.1. Classification (GTDB taxonomy): domain Bacteria; phylum Pseudomonadota; class Gammaproteobacteria; order Burkholderiales; family Gallionellaceae; genus PALSA-1006. The sequence goes on along the minus strand of WSYA01000006.1, from coordinate 67,466 downwards.
CAGGCACTTTGGCGCAGCCAGTTAAAATAATACTCATAACTACAGAAATCAGAAGCAGCAAACGTGTCATTGAAATTCCCCTTTGGATTTGTAGCTGACTTTGTGGTGTATTAGGCGGACGCAACATAACGCGTATTTAACCTGCGGTCAAACAAATACATACAGACTGTTAATCGCAATGAATATTACCCTTGCGGCATGGGAATCACGACCGAACAAGAACGCGCTGCGTTTAGCCAGCGATTAAAGCTTGCCTTAGGGCAAGCGGGGATGCAGCCGTGTACCTCCGCCAGATTGGCAAGTGAATTTAATCGCGTGCATTCCGGTGCACCCGTTACGCTCCATGCGGCGCGGAAGTGGATGATCGGAGAATCTATCCCAACACAGGAAAAGCTTAAAGTGCTGGCGACGTGGCTGGGGGTGTCGGCAGTGTGGTTGAGATACGGGGAAGAAATTGAAACCGTAACGCCGAAGAAATCGCTGCGCGTGGATGAAAAAACGCAGCGTGATTTGAATGAGAAAGTTTCCCGCTTAAATCGGCATCACAGGCTTATCGTGATGGGCATGGTGGATTGTCTTTTGAAGCTGCAACAAAAACAAAGCGGGGCTTGAAGAGTTCATAATTTATAAACTCCGTTTTCCATAAACAACCTCAGCGTACCCATCATTTCGGGTGATTGATTTGCCCGCGCGCGTCATGCAGGATGCGCGGCATCGTTACCCGCTATCTCACATCATGATCGAATACATTTTTTTTGACGCCAGCCTGCAAAATAAATTCGTGGAATATGCCGCGAGCCTCGGTGTTGCTTGCACCTTGCAGGATGATCTGATGGGTATGGTAGTCGCTGTGCCGGAAGATATCGGTGAAGACGTGGAAGACGCACTCGAAGAACGCTATGCGCTATTGGAAAGAGAACAGTCGGAGCAGTTTATGCAAGAAGAGGGCGGGCTCAAGCGGCTGGCCGGATTCAATTACACGCTGCCCGACGGGCAATCGCGCATGGTTCCTTTGCAGGCCGATATCGCCAACCGTTTGCTGTCCGTGTTCAGTCTCGAAGAGGTGCAAACCCTGTTTCAGACTGTTGCGCGCAGCGTGTCGAATCAGGAAGAAAAGCCTTTGTGCAAAATCCTGAAAGAAGAAGCGCGGCAATCTTAAGATCAGCCCGTCATGTCTTCGGATGATCTTGCATTGCACCATCCACATTGATTTGCAGCCACCACTCCAGCAGCGCCAGATGCCACAGTTTGCTGCCCTGAATACGGGTGAGGTGCGCTTCCGGCTCGGTCAAGAGTTTTTCCACATACTCGCGCCGGTAAATGCCGCGACTCTGGCAAGCTTGCGAATTTAGGATCGCGCGCATTTTTTCCAGAAATTCGCCGCGTATGTATTTCAATGCGGGCACCGGAAAATAGCCCTTGGGCCGGTCGATCACGGCATCGGGGATCACGCCGCGCGCCACGGCTTTGAGCGGAAATTTGCCGCCTTCTTTTAGTTTGAGCGAGGGTGGCATTTTCGCTGCCAGCTCCACAAGTTCATGGTCGAGGAACGGTACGCGCGCTTCCAGTCCCCAAGCCATGGTCATGTTGTCCACGCGCTTCACCGGATCGTCCACCATCAGATTGGTCACATCCATGCGCAATACTTGATCGAGAAATTCGTCCGCACCGGGTTGCTGCAATTGCTCGGAAACCCATGCCGAAGTGACATCCGGCACGGCACATTTCTCCGTCACCATTGCCAGATATTCGGCGTGGTCGCGGTCGGAATAATGCTGCGCGAAACGCTCCTGCGGTGTGCCCGTGGCGGCATCCATACGCGGATACCAGAAATAGCCGCCGAACACCTCGTCCGCACCCTGTCCCGCCAGCACCACTTTTACTTCGGGCGCGACCTTCTGCCCCAGCAGATAGAACGCCGTCACATCATAGCTCGGCATGGGCTCCGACATCTGCGCGATGGCATCCGGCAGATGCTTCAACACTTCGGCATTGGGCACGGCAAATTTATGATGCTTGGTGTTGAAATGTTTGGCGACCAGATCGGAATATTCGAACTCGTCCGCAAGCTCGCCCGCGACCTCTTCGAAGCCGATGGAAAAGGTATTCAGTTCGTCCACATGGTCGGCCAACAGGCCGACCAACAGGCTCGAATCCAACCCGCCGGAAAGCAGCACTCCCACCGGCACGTCGGATGCCAGACGATGCCGCTCCACTGCGCGGTGCAACACATTGCGCGTGGCCACCAGCCAATCTTGTTCGGACAGCGCTTGATCGGGGCGCGTCGCATTCAGCGTCCAATAACGGTGCAGCGCGACTTCGCCGGATGCGGAGAATGTCATGGTATGGGCGGGCGGCAGTTTCTTCACGCCCTGCAGCAGGGTGCGCGGTGCGGGCACCACGCTGTGCAAAGTGAAATGGTGATGCAGTGCTATCGCGTCGATACTTGTATCCACGCCGCCCCCGGCCAGCAAGGCTTGCAGGGTGGAGGCAAAACGCAAACGCGCGCCGTCCAGCGCGTAATACAGCGGTTTGATACCGAGACGGTCGCGCGCGAGGAACAGCGATTTGGCGCGCAGATCGTAGATCGCAAATGCGAACATGCCGTAGAAACGCTGCACGCAATTTTCTCCCCAGGCGTGATACGCCTTGAGGATCACTTCGCTGTCGCCTTCGGAGAAAAAGTTGTAACCCATCTCCACCAGCTCGGCGCGCAGCTCCTTGTAGTTGTAGATCGTGCCGTTGAACACCAGCGCAAGATGCAAGGCTTTATCGAGCATCGGCTGATCGGCATGTGCCGAGAGGTCGATGATCGCCAGGCGGCGATGTCCAAATGCCAGCGAGCCGTCGGTAAAAAATCCTTCGTGATCCGGCCCGCGCCGCGCGAGGCGCGCCGTCATGCGCCGCAGCGCATCCATATCGGGTGCCGAGTAATCGAAACGCAATTCACCGCAAATGCCGCACATGCCAAACTCCAATAGATTCGGATGCGGGATTATCGCTTACATGGAGAAAAACGCGCAGCGGATCGGATGGTGAAGCGGTGCAAAATATCTGCCGACATCTTGGCTAAACTTTTTCCCGTTTGAGCCGATAACTTAAACACAGAGGTCATAAACCGTAAGCAACAAAGGAGGTGTGTCATGGCTATCGTAATGAACATGAGTACTTATGCTATCGAGGAAGCTCCCCCGATGGATGTCGGGTACGCCGATAACACGAGCCGTACCGGCTGGAACCCGCAGTTGGAATTGGCCACTCATCAACATCTGCTTGCTTTGATGGATAAGCACACAACGCTGCCGGCAAGTCTACTCACTGCCGATGCGGAGATGTTCCTGCAAAAGATGTCTGTCTATCAATGCTGATCCGGCTTTGCATGCAGCTTTCCGGTGTTTGGGAAGCTGCATGCCATTGTTAATTGTTAATCCCCATCGCTCGTGCCAGTCGTATTTCCGTGAGCTAAATCGCCTGATTAACGTTTCCTTGTCTTCTCCCGCTTCTAAATGTAATGTGTCTCTGCCACTATGCATTGAGGCCGGACTATCCATTGGAAACCAAGTTAGGAGATGACGCGATGACGAATCTGCTTGAGCAATTGAAATCCATGACTGCTATCGTTGCCGATACCGGTGACATTGAGGCGATACGTCGGCATTGTCCAGAGGACGCCACCACCAATCCATCGCTGCTACTGAAGGCGGCGACATTGCCCGAATACGCGCCGCTGATAGCCGATGCTATCGCTTGGGCAAAAGCACAAAGCAACAAACGCGAACAGCAGACCCACGACGCGATGGACAAACTGGCCGTGGATGTCGGCGTGGAGGTGTTGAAGATTGTGCCCGGGCGCATTTCAACCGAGGTGGACTCGCGCCTGTCGTTCGATACCCTTACCACGTTGGCCAAAGCACGCAAACTGATCCAACTGTACAACGAAGCGGGCGTTTCCAACGAGCGCGTGCTGATCAAGATCGCCGCGACTTGGGAAGGTATCCGTGCTGGCGAGATACTCGAACACGAGGGCATCCACTGTAATCTCACGCTGATGTTCGGTTTTGCTCAGGCGCGTTGTTGCGCCGAAGCGGGCGTCACGCTCATCTCGCCATTTGTCGGGCGCATTTTTGACTGGCAGAAAGCCAAGGAAGGCCGCACCGACATTCCTGCAGAAGAAGATCAGGGCGTGCTGTCTGTGCGCCGCATATACCAGTACTTCAAAGAATACGGTTATCCGACTACCGTGATGGGTGCGTCGTTCCGCAACAGCGGGGAAATACTGGCGTTGGCCGGGTGCGACCGTCTGACTATAAGCCCGTCGCTGCTGGAAGAATTGCAAAGCGGGCAAGGCATGCTGCAACGTCGCTTGAGCTATACCGGTGCAATCAAGCCGCGCCCCGCTTCGATGACCGAAGCCGTGTTCCGTTGGGAGATGAATCAGGATGCGATGGCCACAGAAAAACTGGCGGAGGGCATCCGCGGTTTTACTGCCGATCAAATCAAGCTGGAAAAGGCGCTTGCGGAAAAACTGTAAGGCCGGAAAATTTCAACCCAGCTTGTGCGGGTTCTCGATCATCTGCTGGTAGATCATGCTTTGCAGCACGACGCTGTCGTTCGGTTGAAGATTCTGAAATTCAACTCCATGGTGAACCAGTGCAGGTTTTGAGGTGTCTTCCGCTTCGCCGCTAAGCACGGCGCGGATTATTCCTTTGACCGACAGCAGCGCCTCGATGTTGTGAAGCTGCACGCGGAATGCCAGATTGAGGATGTCCCCTTTGTCGCCCAGTTGCTGCTTGGAATCGAGGGATATTCCCTTGGCGCTGATGTCGGAAATAATCGCGGATATTTGTTTTTCAGCGCCGAATTTGCTGTCCTGTACTGCCGCAATGATGTGGGTCTTGATCCTCGGGGCTTTGCGTATCACGAGTCCCTGAATCTGGTCGGGAAATGACAGATGCAGGTATTCATAAGGCATTTTGCATATCCGCACTATGGTGCTCGCAAAAGCGAAAGCGTTTTGCCCGGAGAAAGAACGCATGATGACGGTCTCGTTTTCCAGAAGTTGCAGGCGTTGACCGTTGGGGGTAAACGGCGTGGTGACCAGTAAGCTGCCGCCCCGCAAAAACCCGATCACCTTGACAGACAGGCGTTCAAGACCCAATTTGGCGGGCGGCTCAAGTTGCAGCCGGTCCTCCACCTTCAGTTTCATATCGTCAAAGGTAAAGCCCTTGTCGGCTTTGTCGCCGCCTGTTTCACCGGACGCGGTTTCTTCCGGTGTAAATAGACTTCCACCGATATTTTCGGCACCGGACCCTTCCCAAGGCATCTCATGACAGGCGCCGCTCGCCAGCAGCGCATCACGGTGTTTGGCATCACGGATTATTTCGCCTTGACCCAAGAGCGGATTTTGTTGCGCATCGTATAGAGGCCAAGGCGGCGCTTTGCCAATGACTAGTTCATTGCTGTTGGCTAGGATGAGGCTCATATAGATATTCGCTCCACTGTGTAACTATCCGACAGAAGAAAAAAATGGAAGCAGCGGTGAATACTTTGCATTTCCAGTAAGTGTCGATGATACAGCAGACATTTACGGGCGAGCACGGCGATCAAGGTGACAAGCGTATCCATAATGGTAAACTGCTATTTGAAATTTACGTGGTTATGTCAGTATCGACATAATCGGTTCAAACTTTAATTTGATCCGGAGGACAAACATGGCCGACCATCAGGAACAAGAGAAAAACGCTTCGCAAGATAAATCATCCGACGATAGTGTCGTGTTATCAAAAGCCGATAAGGCACGCTTGAAGTTGAAGCTTATTGCCCGATACGCATTGTTGGGTTTGGTTCCTGTCGTGGCTGTTGGCGCTTTGGTTGTCGCAGTGATTGCCATTACGGACAATCGTTCGGGTCAAAAGCAACTTGGCGAGATGGCTGCCAAAATAGAAGGGTTGAACACAAGCCTGTCGGCAACCAAAGCCGAGTTAGAGAAACTCAAAGCTTCGGCGGCGAAAGAAAAGGCTCAGCAGAATGAGGAGCTCTTGAAGCAGGACGAGCGGGTTAGCAAGATCATTCAGAACATAACCCCGCTGCAAGTAAAATTGAAAATTCGCCCAACGCTGGATGAGCAATTGCAGCAACCGGCTGGTGCTTCCGCTGTTGCGCCAGCGGTGTCTCATACAGCTCCGGCTGCCGCACCACATGCCGTCGCTCCTGCAACACCGCATGTTTCCAGTGCAACTTCCGCTCCCTCCAAGACACCTGCTGCCGCCGATAAGACGATCAGCCCGCAGGTGAAGGCGATGAAGGAAGCGATTCAGCAATTCAACAAAAAATAGCCTCCTGTCATCATCCGGCCCGCCCCTCCGCATTTGGAATAAAGAGCGCGAGGGGGCTGTAATGGAAGCCCTCTCCCGCCGGATGCCGTAATCATAAATGAATATACTTGAACAACTTCGCACAGGAAAGTTAGCGGGAAGCAGGCGTTTGAATTTGTCGTGTGGTTTGCGAGAATTCCCGCAAGAGATTTTCGATCTCGCCGACACGCTGGAGATTCTCGATCTCTCTGGCAATGAGCTGACCTCCCTGCCGGACGATCTGCCAAGGCTGCATAAGTTGCGCATCCTGTTTTGTTCCGACAATGCTTTCACTCAAATGCCGGAAGTGCTGGGACGGTGTTTGCAGCTCAGCATGGTGGGGTTCAAGGCCAACCGTATTCGCAACGTGCCAGCTGCCGCGTTGCCGCCGACGCTGCGCTGGCTCATTCTCACCGACAATCAGATCAGCGAATTGCCACCGGAGTTGGGGCGCTGTACGCAATTGCAAAAACTCATGCTGTCCGGCAACCAGTTGCGGGCATTGCCGGATGAGATGGCCGCGTGTTTGCGTTTGGAGCTGTTGCGCATTGCCGCAAATCGTTTTGCCAGTCTGCCGGAATGGCTGCTTGATCTGCCCCGGTTAGCCTGGCTGGCTTACGCCGGCAATCCTTGCAGTGCAGAAATCGAAACTGCTACGCTGGCACAGAATCCCATTGCCAGCATCGCTTGGGATAAGCTGCAAATACGGCACAAACTGGGCGAAGGCGCATCGGGTGTAATTCATCAGGCACTATGGAGCGAGGGAGCCGGGGAGCAAGTGGCGGTGAAGCTGTTTAAGGGCGCGCTGACCAGCGACGGCTTGCCGCACAGTGAAATGAGCAGCTGTATCAGCGCGGGTGCGCACCCCAACCTGATCGCCGTACATGGCAGAATTCACGGCCATCCTGCGCAGACAGACGGGCTGGTGATGTCATTGATAGACCCGGATTTTACGAATCTGGCCGGGCCTCCCAGTTTGGACTCATGTACACGCGACATCTATAGTGCAGAAGCCAGCTTCACTCCCGCTGCCATAGTGCGCATGGCGCTGGGCATTGCTTCGGCGGCAAGGCATCTGCATGATCGCGGCATCATGCATGGCGATCTATATGCGCATAACATTTTGCACTGCGGTGCAGGCGATGCCTTGCTGGGTGATTTTGGCGCCGCTTCTTTCTTTGCGCTTCAAGACGGGCAGCGTGCGCAAGCGTTGCAGCGCATTGAAGTGAGGGCATTTTCCTGCCTGCTGGAAGAGCTGTTGGGCCGCTGTAACACTGCCGATGAGACTGGCGAATGGCAGGCTACCCTGACGGCTCTTGCAGAGTTGCAAACACGCTGCGCGCAAAGCAATATTGCGGAAAGACCGCTGTTTGCGGAAATTCAGCAGAACCTGCAAAGGCTGCAAGCACGGCAAAATTAAACATTTCTCAGCGTTTTAGACGGGGTGTTCCAGTGCGGTATCAACACTGCGTGTGCTATCCTCCCATCAGGTTGATCTGGACGTTCCCAATGAAGTTCGTATTGTTCTTACTGTGTTTTATTCCCGCAGCGTCGATGGCAAATCAGGATGAGGATTTCCTTGCCGCGCGCGAAGCATTCCGCAAGGGCGATTCCGCGCACTTGGAGCGGATGATACTGCGCCTGAAAAATTCGCCGCTGGAGCCATACCTGAGCTATTACCGATTGCGTATGCATTGGGACGAAAATGATAGTTCGCCAATCAAACAGTTTTTGTCGCGACCCGACGATACGCCGGTGATCGACCAATTCCGCAGCGAATGGTTAAAGTATCTGGCCAAGCGCCAGCGCTGGAGCGAATTTGCGGCGGAATATCCGCGCTCGATCAACGCGGATGCCGAGTTGAACTGTTATGCCATGCAGCTGCGGCAATTGTCCGATGAGGAAAGCGCGTTGCGCGAAGCGCGCAACAAATGGTTCAGCGGGGTCGGTCAGCCGGAAAGCTGCGCCAGCTTGTTCGATGCCGCTCTCGCCAAGGGCATCATCAACGAACAGGATATCTGGATGCGTATTCGTCTGGCATTGGAATCCGGCAATGTGTCTTTGGCCAAGCAATTGACAAATAAACTGCCCAAGAAATATGCCTTCCCTACCGGGGCTCTGGATAAAGCCGCATCGGATCCCGAGCGCTATCTTGTCAAAAACAAACTGGACAAAAATAGCGACGCGCAACGTCTGGTCGCGCTCTTTGCTTTGCATCGTTTGGCGAAACAGTACCCGCAATTGGCTTATGCAAAATGGGAAAAAATGGCGGCAGATTTTCCCGACACAGAGCAGCGCTATTTCTATGGCTGGCTGGCATATCAAGCTGCCCGCTCGAATGACTCGCGCGCATTGGAATGGTACAAGGCGGCAGGCGAAACTCCTTTAAATGAAGAGCAAATGGCATGGCGTGTGCGTGCCGCTTTGCGCGCACAAGATTGGCACGAGGTTTGGGTCGGTATCACCGCCATGCCGTTGCAGCAACAACAGGAAGGGGTATGGCGCTATTGGAAAGGGCGCGCCCTTAAAGAGCTGGGGAGGATCGCCGATGCCCAGGCGCTGTTCACCAAATTGAGCCGCGAATACAACTTTTACGGCCAGCTGGCGGCAGAGGAGCTGGGTGCCGCACCGGCAGCCGGTATCGTCACAGTGAGTTTCCAGCCGGGCAAGGAAGAGCTTCTCGCGATGCAAGAGCTGCCCGGCATTCAGCGTACTTTGGCTTTGTATCGCATGGATCTGCGTACCGAGGCCTCAAAAGAATGGTCTTGGACATTGCGCAAATTCGACGATAGGAAATTATTGGTGGCGGCTGAACTGGCAAGCCGCAATTCGATGTATGACCGCTCCATCAATGCGGCGGATCGCACTGCAACTTTGCACGATTTCAATCTGCGCTACCCAGCACCCTATCGGGAAAGTTTGCAGGGGCGCCTGCGCGAACACGGTCTGGAAGAAGCCTGGGTCTACGGTTTAATGCGCCAGGAAAGCCGTTTTGCCACACAGGCAAAGTCGAGTGTGGGTGCGGCTGGCCTCATGCAGATCATGCCCGCCACGGCGAAATGGGTCGCCCGCAAGATGGGTATGCGCGACTATCGCAACGCGCTCATCCACGAGACCGAAGTTAATTTGAAGCTGGGCACTTATTACATGAAAAACGTGTTGTCCTCGTTCGATAACAACGCGGTGATGGCATCGGCTGCCTACAACGCGGGACCTTCGCGCGCGCGCCAGTGGCGCGGCGACAAGCCGCTGGAGGGAGCTATTTATGCCGAGACTATCCCGTTCACTGAAACGCGCGACTACGTTAAAAAAGTAATGAGCAATACGGTGTATTACTCCAAATTATTCGGGCAGCCGGGCATCTCGCTCAAGCAGCGCCTCGGCGTGATAGATGCCAAGAACGCTGACAACATCAAACCGATTCCCGATGAGCGCTGAATCAAAAAATGTTTCATTTCGTTTGTTCCCTCGCCCGTACGCGGGAGTGGGTTGGGGAGGGGGCTTCCGTTGAGCAGCCCTTCCCCTCAAATTTATTGCGTCGGCGGCGCGGTGCGCGACAAGCTGCTCGGCTTGCCGGTGCAAGATCACGATTGGGTCGTCGTGGGCAGCACGCCGCAACAGATGGAGGCGCAAGGCTTTAAACCCGTGGGCAGCGACTTCCCCGTATTTCTGCATCCGAAAACCCACGAGGAATATGCACTGGCGCGCACCGAGCGCAAAGTGGCGCAGGGCTACAAAGGTTTCACCGTGTATGCCTCACCGGATGTCACGCTCGAACAAGACCTGCTGCGCCGCGACTTCACCGTCAACGCCATCGCACAGGATGCCGACGGCAATCTTATCGACCCCTACGGCGGGCAGGACGATTTAAAAGCAGGCGTACTGCGCCATGTAAGCGCGGCCTTCGCGGAAGACCCAGTGCGCATCCTGCGTGCGGCACGTTTCGTGGCGCGCTTCGGTTTTACCATCGCACCGGAGACGCTGACGTTAATGCGCGCGATGGTGGGCAACGGCGAAGTGGATGCCCTGGTGGCCGAGCGCGTGTGGCAGGAACTGGCACGCGGGCTTATGGAAAAACAGCCCTCGCGTTTCTTCACCACGCTGCGCGAGTGTGGCGCATTGAAAAAAATATTGCCGGAAGTGGACGCGCTGTTCGGCGTGCCGCAACCCGAGAAACATCATCCCGAGATCGACTGCGGCATCCACACTATGCTGGTGCTGGACGACGCGGCGCAACACAATTACCCGTTGGAAGTGCGCTTTGCTGCGCTGGGCCATGACCTCGGCAAAGCCACGATGCCCGCCGATATTCTGCCGCGCCACATCGGGCACGAAATGCGTAGCGTGGATTTGCTCAAGCTATTGTGTGAACGTTTGCGCGTGCCGGGCGAATGCCGCGATCTCGCGCTGTTGGTGGCGCGCCACCACAGCTGCATACACCGCGCCAAAGAATTGCGCGCCGACACCATCGTCAAACAGTTCGATAGCTGCGACCTGTGGCGCAAACCGGAACGCTATTCGCTTATCCTGCAAGCTTGTGAAGCGGATGCACGCGGACGCACCGGACACGAGCAGGATGCCTATCCGCAGGGTGCATATCTGCTGCGCTGCGCGCAAGCGGCGCAAGAGGTTAATTCAGGCGAGATTGCGCGTGCTTGTGCCGACAAGAATCTGATCCCGGAAAAAATCCGCGAAGCGCGTATCGTGGCGGTGGAGCAGGTGATCAAGGGATAAGAGCGGCTCGCCATGCTTTCAGTTTGTCCGCATAGCGCATTCCCGCATGGGCAGGGCTGGTCGAGGGCAGTCGATGCAATTCGAGCGATGGCAATGTTTGTTTATCCACCACGAATTTTTTGAAGCATTGTTCGGCTTTGCTGCCGTTGAAAAACACCTGTGTGATATGCGGATGCTGAGCGAAGAATTCAGCGAAATTATTGGCGGCTTCTTCCTTGATATTGGAATCCAAACTGGATTCGCCGCGTTCACAGGCGGCCAGCACATCCCATAACGCGATACCAGAAGTTTTTAAAATCTCCAGTCTTTGCGCATAGGGCAGATGGGGATGTGCGTTGATCAGTTCACCCATGAGTTTCCAGAAAACGTTAGACGGATGGGCGTAGTACTGGTTTTGCTCCAGCGATTTTTTGCCGGGCATGCTGCCCAGAATCAGTATGCGTGCGTCGGCGTTGCTGACCGGATTGAAGCTGTAGATGTGCACCATGCGATCACAACAAGCGCGACAGGTCGCCGCGCAAAAAGCCTCGCAGCGGCTCTTCCATGCCCTTGCCCAGCGCGATCACTTTGAACAGCTCGCCCATCTCCGCAGGGCTGGTGAGCTTTTGCAGCTGTGCGGAAAGTGGTGCGTAGGCGCGCACATCATCCGGCGAGACTTCTTTCAGATAGTCCATCACACCGTTGTTGATCAGGAAATGCGCTTGCGAGGTGTAACCGAGAAAGTGCGCGCCGTGGTCGATGGCGGCTTCGGCGATGGCGGTGAAATCCACATGCGCGGTGATGTCCTGCAAGCCCGGCAGATAGAACGGGTCGTCATGCGCATAGTGGCGGTAGTGGCACATCAGCGTGCCGCGATGACGTTGCGGGTGGTAGTACTCGCTTGCGCCGAAGCCATAGTCGATGAACAGCAGCGCGCCTTTGTCCATGCGCTCGCACAGGCTGGCGACAAGGCCGCGCGTTGCGGGCGAAACCTCGCTCATATAGTCGTCCGGCATGCTGATGTTTTGTGCGATGGCGAGCAATGCCGGATTCTCCGGTAGCCTATCTTGCCAGATAAAAGCAGCGTCTTGGATGGTTATGCCGCGTTCGAGTATGCGGCCATCCGACCAGTGCAGCAGATGCACCGGTAGCGCATCCAGCACCTCGTTGCTGATGACCGCGCCGGAGATTTTTTCGGGCAAGGCGTCCAGCCAATGCACGCGGGCGAAAAGATGAGGCAGTTTTTCTTGCAGTAATGCCTGTTGGCGCTCGCGCAGGTCGGCGCTCACTTCGAGAATGGAATAGCTTTCCGGCAGTGCGTTCAGCCGTTCCAGTTCGCCGAGGATATCCAGCGCCAGTTTGCCGCTGCCCGCGCCGAGTTCGAGGATATGCGGCGTGCTGGCCTGCATGACTTCGACCAGTTGCCGCGCCAGCGTGCGACCGAACAAGACGGAGAGTTCGGGTGCGGTGATGAAATCGCCCGATGCGCCGAATTTGCGTGCGCCCGCCGTGTAGTAACCCAGGCCGGAGGCGTACAGCGCCAGCTCCATGAAGCGCGAAAAAGGTATCCAGCCGCCTTGGGCAGCGATGTCGTCCCGGATGAGGGCGCATAACTGTGCGCTGTGGGCGAGGGCTTCGGGTGAGGCTGGGGGCAAAGATGTGGTCATGGTCAGGTATAATCCGCAAGGTGCGGAAGTGTAGTGGAGACGACGATGCAAGGCAAAATAGTGCTGGTGACCGGAGGGGCGAAACGCGTGGGCGCGGCGATCTGCCGCCGTTTGCATGCGGCGGGCGCAAACGTTGTGATCCACTACCGCAGTTCGCTGTATGAAGCACTGGCCCTGCGCGCCGAGTTGAATGATCTGCGCGCAAATTCCGCCCACTGTGTGCAGGCCGATCTGCTTGATATCGCCGCCTTGAAGACGATGGTCGAAGAAGCGGTAAAGCACTTCGGCCATCTCGATGCGCTGGTGAATAACGCCTCCAGTTTTTATGCCACACCGCTCGGTCTGGTGAACGATGCACAATGGCATGATCTGCTCGGCACCAACTTGAAAGCGCCGCTGTTTCTGGCGCAGGCAGCGGCAGAAGAGCTGCGCCGCCGCCACGGCACGATTGTGAACATCGCCGATATCCATGCCGAGCGCCCGATGCACGGGCACCTGCTGTATAGCGCCGCCAAGGCCGGACTGGTTGCGTTGACCAAGGGCTTGGCACAGGAAATGGCGCCGCAGGTGCGCGTCAACGCCGTCGCGCCGGGGGTGATCAGCTGGCCGGAAGACGAAGAATGGCAGGACGAGGAACGTCGTCGCAAGATCGTGGCGCATACCCTGCTCAAGCGCGAAGGCGAGCCGGACGATATTGCGCGCACTGTACAGTTTTTAATCGCCGATGCACCTTACATCACGGGACAGGTTATATCCGTGGATGGCGGGCGCAGTATTAACCTTTAAACCCCTCACCACAGAGGCACAGAGACACAGAGAACTACAAAAGCATGATGTTCGCAGGCCTGATTGTTGGGCTTCTGTAATCATCAAAAGTGTTTTTGTTTTCCTCTGTGTCTCTGTGTCTCTGTGGTGGATTATTAATTTATCCACTATGAACGACATCGTACAACCCATCCATTTTGAATCGCGCTCCACCAACTTCAACCGCCTCAAAGGCCGGCTGGAAAGCGCGGTCGGCAAAGCCATCGGCGATTTCAACATGATCGAGGACGGAGATACCGTGATGGTGTGCTTGAGCGGCGGTAAAGACTCCTACACGCTACTGGATATTCTGCTCACCTTGCGCAAGCGCGCCCCCATCGACTTCAAGATCGTGGCGATGAATCTTGACCAGAAGCAACCGGGCTTCCCCGAAGAGGTGTTGCCGACATATCTGAAAAGCATAGGCGTGGATTTTCACATTGAAGCGCAGGACACTTACTCCATCGTCAAAGAGAAAATTCCCGAGGGCAAGACCACCTGCTCGCTGTGTTCGCGTCTGCGGCGCGGCATCATCTATAAAGTGGCGGGTGAGCTGGGTGCAAACAAGATCGCGCTGGGACACCACCGCGACGACATGGTGGAGACATTATTTTTGAACATGTTCTTCGGCGGCAAACTGAAAGCCATGCCGCCCAAACTGGTCACCGACAAGGGCGACCACATCGTCATCCGCCCGCTCGCTTATTGCGCCGAGAACGACATCGCCCGCTACGCGCGCGGCATGGAATTTCCCATCATCCCGTGCAACCTGTGCGGCTCGCAGGAAAACCTGCAACGCCAGAATATTAAGACCATGCTCACCAACTGGGAACGCGAATATCCGGGACGCACGCAGACCATTTTCACCGCGATGCAGAACGTCAAATTTTCGCACCTAATGGACGGCAATCTGTTCGACTTTAAAAATATGCAGTTGGGTGCAAAGGTGGAAGAAGGGGATGTGGCGTTCGACGACCACTGATTCGTAGGATGGGTTGAGCGCAGCGATACCCATGCGGGTTATATCGAGTTTATGATGGGTATCGCTGCGCTCAACCCATCCTACAGTGTTATGTAATCAAGGTTGCGCCGGGTTCACCGCCACCTTAAAAATCACCTTGCGTATCTGCCCGTTGCCCACCAGCGGCGCATGCGCATCCTCCGGGAAGAAGATGCAGAAATGATCGGGTGGAACCGGCACGTAGGAGGCTGGAGCATCGTGGAAAAAGCGGATGTCTTTCTCCATGCTGTGTTCGCTCACCGGGTTATAGCAATCCGCCAGCGGCTTCCAGCCCATCTGCTCGTCACCTTCCAGCACCAACTGAATGTCGATGTACTTGCGGTGTGCTTCCAGCTTCGCCATCTCGCGTGTGCGTCCCGACACCTGCTCGATGATAGCGATCAGATCGTCGCCGACGATGTTGTAGCGCCCAGGTGCGAGGGCGAACAGGTCGGCGTTGCGGATGTAGTCGAAGGCCTGCGGGAACAGCGTGTGCAGGGCGGCGTAGCGGTCGGATTGGGAGAGGGAGGAGAGGATCATGTGATTGTCCTGATTGATTAATCGTTGATCGCCTTGATCGTCATGGTGCCTTTATACAGACGAACGTCCATCTTATTCAGAAATGACATACCGAGCAACATGTCCCCTTCAAGATTCGGCGTGATGCTCGCCGCAATGTCAGTTGCTACGATCCCTCCCAGTTTTACACTTGTCAGGCGTGTCATGTAGGCGACTGTATCGCCATTTGCCGTTTGTGTTCTGATGGCATGGGTCCCCTTGATGTTAAGACGGTCGGCAAATTTTTGTGAGATTGCCACGTCGGTAGCGCCAGTGTCGATCAGCACAGTGGTCTCGATTCCGTTAATTAATGCATCTGCACGGTAATGCCCAGACAAATCTCTGGCGAGAACGATTTCGGATGTGTTACCGATTTTCTGGGTGGTGTTCGGATGATATTTTTGGTTGAAAAAATAAAACACACCTCCAGCTAGCGATAGCCAGATAAAAGATATGCCCAGCGTCCTTAAATTCATGCTGTTCTGCAATTACGGATTAGATGAACCGCGCGACCATTCCTTTAGCCAACTCGCCCTGCAACGGTATCTGCACACGATGGCCGCTGCCCGGCGCTACGGTGAGCGCTTCACCTTTAAGACCTCGCATCTCTTTCAATTCGACGATGTGGTTGCCTGAAGGATGAATGATTTCCAGCTTGTCGCCAACTTGGAATTTATTCTTCACATCGATCTCGGCCATGCCGTTCGCGCACGCGACGATGTCGCCGACGTATTGCTGGCGGAAGCTCTCGGAGTGGCCGCGCATGTAGTTTTGTTGCTCATGGGTATGGTGGCGTTCGTAGAAGCCGTCGGTGTAGCCGCGATTCGCCAGCGCATCCAGTGCGCCTAGCAGGCTCAAATTAAACGGGCGACCGGCGACGGCATCATCAATCGCCTGACGATAAACTTGCGCGGTGCGCGCCACGTAGTAGATAGACTTGGTGCGCCCTTCGACTTTGAGTGAATCAATGCCTATCTTTGCCAGCTTTTCAACGTGTTCCACGGCGCGCAAATCTTTGGAATTCATAATGTAAGTACCGTGTTCGTCCTCCAGCACGGGCATCAGCTCGCCCGGATGATCCTTACGCGAGATGACATAGACCTTGTCCGCTTCAGGATGGCGCGGTTGCGAACCGCAATCCGACAGCGCGCTATCGCTCAGTGCCTTGTCGAAATCGAAGTCGATCTTCTGGATGTCGCCTGTACCGTCTTCGATGGCGCTATCCACTTTGTAATCCCAGCGGCAGGAGTTGGTGCAAGTGCCCTGGTTCGCGTCGCGGTGGTTGAAGTAGCCGGAGAGCAGGCAGCGCCCAGAGTAGGCCATGCACAGCGCGCCATGCACGAATACTTCCAGTTCCATGTCCGGGCATTCCTGGCGAATTTCCTCTATCTCGTCCAGCGACAGTTCGCGCGACAGAATGATGCGGGTGAGACCCAGCGATTTCCAGAATTTAACCGCCGCGTAGTTGACGGTATTGGCCTGCACAGAGAGATGCACATCTACTTCCGGCCAGCGCTCGCGCACCATCGCGATGAGGCCGGGGTCGGCCATGATCAGCGCGTCCGGTTTCATGGCGATGACCGGCTCCATGTCCGCCATGTAGGTTTTCACTTTGGCGTTATGCGGCATCAGGTTGCTGGCGATGAATAGTTTTTTGCCCAGCGCGTGCGCTTCCCGAATGCCGGTCTCCAGCTCCTCCAGTTGGAATTCGTTGTTGCGCGCACGCAAGCTGTAGCGCGGTTGCCCGGCATATACCGCATCCGCACCGAAGGCGTAGGCGGTGCGCATTTTGTCGAGGGTGCCGGCGGGTAGTAGCAGTTCAGGTGTGTGCAAGCTCATTGGTAGCCCAGGCGTTTTAGAATTTCAATCGAAGCGTTAGCCTGATTTAGAGTGTAGAAATGTAGTCCCGGTGCGCCGCCCGCGATGAGTTTTTCGCACAGTTGCGTGACCACATCACGACCGAATGCCTGCACCGACTCGTTGTCGTCGCCGTAGCCTTCCATGGTCTTGCGCATCCAGCGTGGGATCTCTGCACCGCACATATCGGAGAAGCGCGCGAGTTGCGAATATTTCATGATGGGCATGATGCCCGGCACGATGGGGGCGGTGACGCCGAGTTTGCGACTCTCTTCTACGAAGCGGAAATACGCGTCGGCGTTGTAGAAATATTGCGTGATGGCGGAGTTCGCGCCCGCGCTCATTTTTCGTTTGAAGTTGAGCATATCCTCGCGCGCGGAATTCGCCTGCGGGTGAAACTCGGGATAGGCGGCGACTTCGATGTGGAAGTGTTCGCCGGTCTGCGCGCGAATGAACGACACGAGTTCGTTGGCGTATTGAAACTCGCCGATACTGGCCATGCCGGAAGGCAGGTCGCCGCGCAACGCGACGATGCGCTTGATGCCTAGGTCTTTGTAAGCGAACAGCAGGGCGCGGATGTTGTCGCGCGTGGAACCCACACAGGACAGGTGCGGCGCGGCTTGATAGCCTTCCTGATGGATGCGCTGAATGGTTTCCATCGTGCGCTCTTGGGTGGAGCCGCCCGCGCCGAAAGTGACGGAGAAAAATTCCGGTTTGAGCGTAGCCAGCAGCTTGCGCGCGGCGGTGAGTTTTTCAACGCCTTCGGGGGTTTGCGGCGGGAAAAATTCAAAACTGATATGCGGTTTTTTCAAGATTGTTTCCTCATGATTTGTGTGGCGGCTGCGGAAAGCGCCCACGAGAAGATGCTATATAACACGGCACCGAGTACGCCACTCCAAAAGCTGTCGACCATGAAACCTTTGAGTATCGAGCCGGTGAACCAGAACAGCAATCCGTTGATGACGAAGATGAACAGTCCCAACGTGATCATAGTGACGGGCAACGTGAGAATCAAAAAAATCGGACGGATGAGCGTGTTGACCAAACCGAGGAAGAACGCGGCAATCAGAGCCGCAGCAAAACCGTCCACGTGGATACCGGGGACGAAATTGGCAACGGCGATAAGAGCCAGTGCATTCAGTATCCAAATCAACAGTAGATACATGCTATTTCCAAGGTAAGAGGGGCGGGAAAATCCCGCCCCCATGCATCATCATACATTTACTTCCAACAACATTCCCTCCCCCATGCATGGAGAAGGAACTCGTGGATTAGTAGCGGTAGTGCTCGGTCTTGTAAGGACCTTGCTTCGGTACGCTGATGTAGTCGGCTTGCTGGTCGGTCAGTTCGCTCAGCTGTGCGTTCAGCGTCTTCAGTTGCAGGCGCGCGACTTTTTCGTCCAGATGCTTGGGCAAAGTGTAAACGCCCACCGGATACTTGTTGCTGCCCTTGACTGATTCTGTCCACAGCTCGATTTGAGCGATGGTTTGATTGGCGAAGGAAGACGACATCACGTAGGAAGGATGGCCGGTACCGCAACCGAGGTTCACCAGACGACCCTTGGCCAGCAGGATGATGCGCTTGCCGTCCGGGAATATCACATGGTCAACCTGCGGCTTGATTTCTTCCCACTGGTATTTTTCCAGCGAGGCAACGTCGATTTCGTTGTCGAAGTGGCCGATGTTGCACACGATGGCGTTGTTCTTCATCGCCTTCATGTGGTCGTGGGTGATGACGTGGAAGTTGCCGGTGGTGGTGACGAAAATGTCGGCCTTGTCGGCGGCGTATTCCATGGTCACTACGCGGTAGCCTTCCATTGCGGCTTGCAGTGCGCAGATCGGGTCGATTTCGGTAACCCAAACTTGAGCGGACAATGCACGCATGGCTTGTGCGGAGCCCTTGCCCACATCGCCGTAACCGGCGATCACGGCAACTTTGCCCGCGATCATCACGTCGGTGGCGCGCTTGATACCGTCAACCAGCGATTCGCGGCAGCCGTACAGGTTGTCGAACTTGGATTTGGTAACGGAGTCGTTCACGTTGATGCCGGGGAACTTGAGTTCGCCGCGAGCATGCATCTGGTACAAACGGTGCACGCCGGTGGTGGTTTCTTCGGTTACGCCCTTTACCGCAGCGAGACGCTTGGAGTACCAAGTCTTGTCTTGTGCCAGCTTGGCTTTGATCGAAGCAAACAAACAGGTTTCTTCTTCGGAGGTCGGCTTGCTGATCAGCGATGCGTCTGTTTCGGCACGGGTGCCCAGATGCAACAGCAATGTCGCGTCGCCGCCGTCGTCCAGAATCATGTTGGTCAAACCGCCGTCCGCCCATTCAAAAATGCGGTGGGTGTAATCCCAGTATTCGGTCAGCGTTTCGCCTTTGACGGCGAACACAGGAATGCCGTCGGCCGCAATCGCGGCAGCTGCGTGGTCTTGTGTCGAGAAGATGTTGCACGAAGCCCAGCGGATTTCCGCGCCGAGCGCTTTCAGCGTCTCGATCAGCACGGCGGTCTGGATCGTCATGTGCAGAGAGCCGGTGATGCGCGCGCCTTTCAGCGGTTGTGTCTTGGCGAATTCTTCACGGATTGCCATCAGGCCGGGCATTTCTGTTTCGGCGATAGCGATTTCTTTGCGGCCCCAAGCGGCCAAGTTGATGTCAGCGATGACGTAGTCTTTAGTAGACATGAGAAGCACTCCATTCAGGTTAGTGAATGGGCGCCGTTGCTACAGTTGAACCAACGCCACCAAGCCTGACAGATTCACCTTGCGGTGACTGCTGCAGCGCCCCTCGGTGGGATGGGTGATACGAATTACAGTCCTGCGTCTGCCTTCAAGATAGCTGCCCTGTCGGTAGCCTCCCAGGTGAAGTCCGGCTCTTCGCGACCAAAGTGGCCGTAAGCAGCGGTGTTCTGGTAGATCGGGCGCAGCAGGTTGAGCATTTGCACGATACCTTTTGGACGCAGGTCAAAGTGTGTTTTGACCAACTCGGTAATCTTTTCGTCGGAGATCTTGCCTGTACCATAGGTGGTGACCATGATGCTGGTCGGGTGTGCCACACCGATGGCGTAGCTGATTTGCACCAGACACTTGTCGGCCAAGCCGGCGGCAACAATGTTCTTTGCCACGTAACGACCGGCGTAAGCAGCCGAACGGTCAACCTTGGAGGGGTCTTTACCGGAGAACGCGCCACCACCGTGCGGAGCTGCGCCGCCGTAAGTGTCAACAATGATCTTGCGGCCAGTCAAACCGGCATCGCCGTGCGGGCCGCCAATTTCAAAACAACCGGTCGGATTGACCAGATATTTGATCTCGCCCTTGATGAGTTCTTTGGGCAGCATCGGCTTGATGATGTCTTCGATCACCGCTTCATGCAGCGCTTTTTGTTTTTCCGGTGGAGAGAACTCGGGGGAGTGCTGGGTGGACAGCACCACGGTGTCGATGCTGTGCGGCTTGCCATGCATATACTTAACGGTGACCTGGCTCTTCGCATCCGGACGCAGCCAAGGCAAACGGCCATCTTTGCGCAACAGCGCCTGACGTTCAACGATGCGGTGCGACAGGTAGATCGGCAGCGGCATCAAAGTGTCGGTTTCGTTGCAGGCATAACCGAACATCAGGCCTTGGTCGCCCGCGCCCTGATTCAGGTAGTCGTCGGAAGCGCGATCCACGCCTTGGGCGATGTTCGGGCTTTGCGTGCCGTAGCATACATGCACCGAGCAACCGTCCGCGTCGAAGCGCAGGCTCGGGTCGTCATAGCCGATGCGGCGGATGGTTTCGCGCGCCACTTTCGCGTAATTTACATTTGCGCTGGTGGTGATTTCACCGGCCAGCACAGTCAAGCCCGTGGTTACCAATGTCTCGGCAGCTACACGCGCATAGGGGTCTTGGGCTAGAATAGCGTCCAGAATGGCATCGGAAATTTGATCGGCAACCTTATCCGGGTGGCCTTCGGAAACAGATTCAGATGTAAAAAAATATTCGCTCATTTTAACGTTCGCTCACTCTGGAAAATTTAACAGGGCGCGGATTATAGCAAAAACTTCGGATTTGGTAGATAAATGGATTTTTCCTCGTGATGGCGTTGGTTTTTAAATTATTGGCGTGCTTGCCTTTAGCGGTGTTGCATCATCTCGGCACGGTTTTAGGCTGGATCGCTTATTTGAGCTCCGGCCGTTATGCCGGGCATCTGCGCCAAAATTTGGCGAGTGCATTGAAATTCGGGCAAGGCAAAGAAGGTTTCCCGGAAGTTGATTTCAATAAGGTGCTGCATGCAAGCGTGAGCGAGGCCGGAAAAAGTATCATGGAATTGCCATGGGTGTGGCAGCGTCCACTGGATGAGGTGGTGGCCAGCGTTGTGCAATGTTACGGCTGGGAACACGTCGAAGCGGCGCATGCACAAGGTAACGGCGTGATCATGCTGACGCCGCATTTCGGTTGCTTCGAGCTGATCAGCCTGTATGTTGCAGTGCGCTTGCCGATGACCTGTATGTATCGGGTACCCAAGCTGGTTTGGCTTGACAAGGTGATGCGCGAAGGGCGAGAACGCGGTCAGATGAAGTTGGCACGGGCAGATATCGGCGGTGTGCGTATATTGCTCAAAGCGCTCAAGCGCGGCGAGATCATCGGCGTGTTGCCGGATCAAGTGCCGGGAAATGGCGAAGGAGAGTGGGTGCCGTTCTTCGGGCGTCCCGCTTACACCATAACGTTGATCGGGCGTTTAATGGAAGCCAGCGGTGCGACGGTGATAATGAGCCACATCGAGCGCCTGCCGCGCGGAAATGGCCATATATTGCGCTTTACACCGCTGTCGTTTGACACGTCCCTACCTGTTGGTCCCCAGATGAATGCTGCTATTGAAGCTGTGGTGCTTTCATGCCCGCAACAATATTTGTGGAGTTACAACCGCTATAAAGTCCCGCGCGGCGCACCGGTGCCGGACGCAGTCAAGGAGCAGGCATGATAGTGCGGTTTGCAGTATTTATATTTTGGCTGACGCACTTTTTACCGTTCCGCGTGTTGGTGGTTATCGGCAACGTTTTGGGTTTGCTGTTCTATATGGCTGCAACAGAGCGCCGTTTTGTGGCGACCGTCAATCTCAAGCTATGCTTTCCCGATATGAGCGAAGACGCGCGCAACAAACTCGTGCGCGATCACTTCAAAATGTTCGGTCGCGGTCTTATCGAGCGCAGCATTTTGTGGTGGTCGAGTGCCGAGCGCATCAGCAGCTTGATCCGCGTGGAGGGCATCGAGCATTTTGATGCGATCAAGAACAAGCCTTCCATCTTGCTCACACCGCACTTCGTGGGTATGGATGTCGGCGGTCAGTGGGTCGCGCAGCATACCGATACGGTGTGTATGTATGCGAACCAGAAAAACTTTTACCTGACCGATCTGCTTCTGCAAAAGCGCGCCCGCTTCGGCAAACAGCGTCTGTATTCGCGCTTTCAGGGATTGCGCCCCATTCTCAAAGGAATGCGTGAAGGCATGCCGTTTATCTACCCGCCGGATCAGGATCAGGGCATCAAAGACGGCGCATTCATTCCTTTCTTCGGCGTGCCTGCCGCAACCATGACCTCGGTGCCGCGCATCGCGCAGATGACCGGCGCGAAGATCGTGCCCAGCATCACGCGTTTGCTGCCCGGCGGCCAAGGCTATGTGCTGACTTTTTATCCCGCTTGGGAAAACTTTCCCAGCGGCGACGACATCGCCGATGCGCGCCGCATGAACGAATTCATCGAGCAGCGCGTGCAGGAAATGCCGGAGCAGTATTTCTGGTTGCACAAACGCTTCAAGACCCGGCCTGATGGTGAGGCCGGGTTTTATCCGGAATGATTCACTGGGTGAATATTTAAAATGAAATATCACGACCTACGCGACTTCATCGCGCAACTGGAAAAGATGGGCGAACTCAAGCGTGTGTCCGCGCCCGTTTCCACACATCTGGAGATGACGGAAATCTGCGACCGCGTACTGCGCGCGCAAGGCCCGGCGGTGCTGTTCGAGAATGTGGCCGGACACAACATGCCGGTACTCGCCAACCTGTTCGGCACACCGCGCCGTGTGGCGTTGGGCATGGGCGAGGAGAGCGTCAGTGCATTGCGCGAGGTGGGCAAGTTGCTGGCTTATTTGAAAGAGCCGGAGCCGCCCAAGGGTCTGAAAGATGCGTGGGACAAATGGCCCATCCTGAAGCAGGTGCTTACCATGTCGCCCAAGGTGCTGGCTTCCGCGCCGTGTCAGGAGATCGTGTGGCAAGGCAAGGATGTGGATTTGTCTAAGTTGCCGATTCAGCATTGTTGGCCGGACGATGTTGCGCCGCTCATCACTTGGGGTCTGGTGGTCACGCGCGGGCCGAATAAATCGCGCCAGAATCTGGGCATCTATCGCCAGCAGGTGATTGCGCCGAACAAGGTCATCATGCGCTGGCTGGCGCACCGCGGCGGGGCGCTGGATTTTCGCGACCACTGTCAAAAAAATCCGGGGCAGTCGTTTCCTGTTGCGGTGGTGATCGGCGCCGACCCGGCCACGATTTTGGGTGCGGTTACGCCGGTTCCTGATTCGCTTTCCGAATACCAGTTTGCCGGGTTGTTGCGCGGCTCCAAGACTGAGCTGGTGCAATGTCTGGGCAGCGATTTGCAAGTGCCCGCTTCTGCCGAGATCGTGCTGGAGGGCGTGATCTATCCGGGCGAGGTGGCGATGGAAGGCCCCTACGGCGACCACACCGGCTACTACAACGAGCAGGACAAGTTCCCGGTGTTCACCATCGAGCGCATCACCATGCGCAAAAATCCGATCTACCATTCCACCTACACCGGCAAGCCGCCCGACGAACCGGCCATGTTGGGCGTGGCGTTGAACGAAGTATTCGTACCGTTGCTGCAAAAACAATTTCCCGAAATCGCGGATTTCTATCTGCCGCCGGAAGGCTGTTCATATCGCATGGCGGTGGTGAGTATCAAGAAGCAATACGCCGGACACGCCAAGCGCGTGATGTTCGGCATCTGGTCTTATCTGCGCCAGTTCATGTACACCAAGTTCATCATCGTGGTGGACGACGACATCGACGTGCGCGACTGGAAAGAGGTCATGTGGGCGATCACCACGCGCATGGATCCGGTGCGCGACACCTTGCTGGTTCCAAACACGCCCATCGACTACCTCGACTTCGCGAGTCCCGTGTCAGGTCTGGGCGGCAAAATGGGGCTGGATGCTACCAACAAATGGCCGGGCGAAACGCAGCGCGAATGGGGCACGCCTATTGTGATGGACGCGGCGGTAAAGGCGAAAGTGGATGCGATGTGGGGCGAGCTGGGGTTGTAAAAACCGTTTAACGAAACTAGTGCTTTTGCACCCATTCGATCAGGGCATCCTGTGCCGCGCCTCCAGCCTTGGCGTTCGGATGGTTGATGAGAAAAACGATGCTCCATTCTTTTTTGCTTTTTGATTTCACATAGCCGGCAATCGTCTTGACGCCTTCCAGAGTGCCGGTCTTCAGGTGAGCATGACTGGCGGAGGCAGTTCCTTTGAGGCGCTTTTTGACCGATCCGTCCACGCCGAGTATGGGCAACGAGGCGACAAATTCGGCGTTCAGCGGGCTATTTGCTGCGCTTTGCAGGAGCTGCGCCAGATGTTGTGCGCTGATGCGCTCTTGACGTGATAAACCGGCGCCGTTTTCCAGCACCAGCTCGGGAAAGTTCAATTTTTTATATTTAAGCCAAGACTTCATGGCTTGTATGCTAAGCGGCAGGGAGGGGGGAGTGGGCTTCTGTTCAGTTGTTCCCAGCGTGAGAAATAGCTGGCGCGCCATGACGTTGTTGCTGAACTTGTTGATGTCGCGAATGATCTCGGAAAGTGGCGCGGAATAGTGGGTAGCAAACAGCTGCGCACTGCCGGTTAGTGCGGCTTCCCGGGTGTTTCCTTTGAATGTGCCGCCAAGTTCCTGCCAGATCGCATTGAATACGGCCGCAACGTAACGCGTGTGCGGCATGACGTTGAGATTTTGTTCGCGTTCGCCGCATTCGCTCGGATAGCCGCCCTGCAGCACGACACTGTCTCCGCGCGGTTGAATGCGGATAGCGTCATCCCAATTTTCGCAATTCGGGGCAGATTGGGGGGCGAGCTGATTGTCCAGCAACATTCCGCCCAAGTTGGGTTCGCTGATGACTCGCAAGCGGTTGCCATCCGGCAGATAACGCAAGCGCACGGTGTTGAAATTCAGCAGAAGCGCATCCGGCCCCACGTTGTAAGCGCGCACGGCGTCATTGTCGAATTCGGCGGGGTCATGTTTCGGTAGATTGAAGAAGCTGCGGTCCAGGACCAGATCGCCCTGGATATCTCTCAGGCCGCGCGCGCGCAGCTCGCTCAGCCACAACCAGAATTGCTCGATATTGAACTTCGGATCGCCGTATCCCTTCAAAATTAAATCGCCCTGCAGCACGCCTTTTTCCAGCTTGCCATCCAGATAGGCCTCGGTCTTCCAGATGTAGGAAGGGCCGAGCAATTCCAGACCCGCATAGGTGGTGAGCAGCTTCATGGTTGAGGCCGGGTTCATCGCCTTTGTGGCATTGTGGCTGATCAGCGGTGAGCGCGAGTTGATTTCGCGCACTTCAATGCTCACGCTGGACTGCGGGATATTCGCTTGCTTAAGCGCAATGCGCACCTCGTAAGGCAATGCGATGGCATGCGCATTGGAAATAAAGCTAAGGCAGAGCAAGGACGCGTAGATATATTTCATAAGTGGTTCAGCAAAGGCTATCGATAATTTTCAATGTGCGTTCGACAAGCAAGTCGATCTCTTGTTCACTGACGATGTAAGGAGGCATGAAATATACCGTGTTCCCCATCGGGCGCAATAATAATTCATGTTCAAGCGCGAGGCTGAAACAACGCTGCGCGAAATCCGCATGCGGCGAAGCAACTTCAAAGGCCCATATCATGCCCGTGTTGCGGAAATTTTGGATGCCGGGATGTTCTCGTAGCGGTGCGGCGATGCGGTTGAGGTAGGCGGCCTTGCTGCGGTTGCTGTTCAGCACGTCATCGGCGGCGAAGATATCCAATGTGGCCAAGGCCGCGCGACACGCCAGCGGGTTGCCGGTGTAAGAGTGCGAATGCAAAAAGCCGCGCGCCACATTGTCCGCATAAAACGCCTGATAAATGTTGTCTGTCGTCATGACCACCGACAGCGGCAGGTACCCGCCGGTGATGCCTTTGGATAGCAGCAGGAAATCGGGCGAGATGTTAGCTTGTTCGCAGGCGAACAGCGTCCCGGTTCTGCCCATGCCGACGGCGATCTCGTCTGCAATGAGATGTACTTGATACTGATCGCACAGTTCGCGCGCTCGCGTCAGATAGGCCGGGTGATACATTGCCATGCCCGCAGCCCCTTGTACGAGGGGCTCGACGATGAACGCGGCGAGATGTTCATGATGCTGCTGCAAATACGTTTCGAGTTGAGCGGCGCAACGCAGCGCGAATGCTTCCGCGTTTTCTCCTGCATCCGCGTTGCGGCTATCCGGGCTGACTATGGTGGCACTCGCATGGATCAATGAAGCATAGGCGTCTTTAAACAGCGCCACATCGGTCACCGACAACGCGCCAAGCGTTTCGCCGTGATAGCTGTTTTGCAGGCTGACAAAGCGTGTCTTGTCCGGTTTGCCGGTATTGCGCCAGAAATGCACGCTCATCTTCAAGGCGATCTCGGTCGCGGAGGCGCCATCGGAGGCATAAAAACAATGCCCCAAGCCAGCGGGAGCCAGCGTTGCCAAGCGTTCGGAAAGTTGCACCACGGGCTCGTGGGTGAAGCCGGCCAGCATCACATGTTCCAGTTTGCCGAGCTGGTCGGTGATGGCAGAGTTGATGCGCGGGTTGCAGTGTCCGAACAAATTCACCCACCACGAACTTACCGCATCCAGATAGCGCTTTCCGTCGAAATCGTAAAGCCAGATGCCGTTGCCGCGCTGGATGGGCACCAATGGCAAGGTCTCGTGCCGCTTCATCTGCGTACAGGGATGCCATACGGCAGAGCGGGAGCGTAAGAGCAGATCGGAGTTGGGCATGGTGGAAGCGAGTTTCGGAACGGAAGCGATTCTATGTTGATGGCGGGTATGCGGCAAATATGACTGAGGATAGAGGATAAATTTTTGCGATGCACTTGAAATATGCCACTTCCGCCCTTACTATTAGCAGTCGCTGACATCGAGTGCTAACCGATGTCGCCATTTTTTAGTTAACTGTTTGTTTTAGGAGAGCAAAGCATGAAAATTCGTCCCTTAAGCGATCGCGTCATCGTAAAGCGTTTGGAAGAAGAACGTAAGACAGCATCCGGCATTTTGATTCCCGATGCGGCAACTGAAAAGCCGGATCAAGGCGAAATCATCGCTGTAGGCAATGGCAAAGTCGGCGACGACGGCAAGCTGCGCGCCATGAGTGTCAAGGTGGGCGACAAAGTGCTGTTCGGCAAATATGCCGGCCAAGCATTCAAAATGGACGGCCAGGAATACATGACTATGCGCGAAGATGACATCATCGGCGTGGTCGAAGCCTAAGTAATTTACGAATTTCAGGAGATAAAAACATGGCAGCAAAAGACGTTAAGTTTCACGATGCAGCTCGCGCCAAGATGGTTGTTGGCGTGAACATTCTGGCCGATGCAGTCAAGGTCACTCTGGGCCCTAAAGGCCGTAACGTTGTGTTGGATCGCTCTTACGGCGCCCCCACCATCACCAAGGACGGCGTATCCGTTGCCAAAGAGATCGAGCTGAAAGACAAGTTCGAGAACATGGGCGCGCAAATGGTCAAGGAAGTGGCTTCCAAGACTTCCGATGTGGCCGGTGACGGTACAACGACTGCGACCGTACTGGCGCAATCCATCGTTCAGGAAGGCATGAAGTTCGTAGCCGCCGGCATGAACCCAATGGACTTGAAGCGCGGCATTGACAAGGCGGTTATCGCTGCCGTTGCCGAACTGAAGAAAATCTCCAAGCCTTGCACTACCAGCAAGGAAATCGCTCAAGTGGGCAGCATCTCCGCTAACTCTGACACCGTGATCGGCGAGAAGATTGCTGCTGCCATGGAAAAAGTCGGTAAGGAAGGCGTCATCACCATCGAAGACGGCACTGGTCTGGAAGATGAACTGGACATCGTGGAAGGTATGCAGTTCGACCGCGGTTACCTGTCACCGTACTTCATCAACAACCAGGATCGTCAGCTGGCCTTGATGGAAAACCCGTACATCCTGTTGCACGACAAGAAAGTGTCTAACATCCGTGATCTGCTGCCTATTCTTGAGCAAATCGCCAAGTCCGGCCGTCCGCTGCTGATCATCGCCGAAGATGTTGATGGCGAAGCGCTGGCTACACTGGTGGTGAACAACATTCGCGGTATCTTGAAGACTGTTGCCGTCAAGGCTCCGGGCTTCGGCGACCGTCGCAAGGCTATGCTAGAAGACATCGCGATTCTGACCGGCGGTACTGTGATTGCAGAAGAAGTCGGCCTGTCTCTGGAGAAAGCCACTTTAGCCGAACTGGGTCAAGCCAAGCGCATCGAAGTTGGCAAAGACAACACCATCATCATCGACGGTGCAGGCAAGAGCGATGCGATCATAGCGCGTACCGCCCAGATCAAGAAACAGATCGAAGAGTCCACCAGCGACTACGACAAAGAGAAGCTGCAAGAGCGTACCGCTAAGCTGTCCGGCGGCGTAGCGGTGATCAAAGTCGGCGCGGCAACTGAAGTTGAAATGAAAGAAAAGAAGGCGCGTGTGGAAGATGCACTGCATGCAACCCGTGCAGCTGTTGAAGAAGGCATTGTCCCCGGAGGCGGCGTAGCACTGTTGCGCGCCAAAGTGGCAGTGGCCGGACTGAAGGGCGACAACCATGACCAAGATGCGGGCATCACCATCGTGTTGCGTGCCATGGAGTCCCCATTGCGCGCCATCGTGCACAACGCAGGCGACGAACCTTCTGTCGTGGTCAACAAAGTAGTTGAAGGCAAGGGCAGCTTTGGTTACAACGCGGCTACCAGCGAGTATGGCGACATGCTGGCGATGGGCGTAGTTGATCCAACCAAGGTAACGCGCGTGGCGCTGCAAAATGCAGCCTCCATTGCAGGCCTGATGCTGACAACCGCATGTATGGTTGCCGAGCTGCCAGAAGACAAGCCAGCCGGTGGTATGGGTGGTGGCGATATGGGCGGCATGGGTGGTATGGGCGGCATGATGTAATTGGAATTTGCGCGAGTCTGTTCGCCATAGTTCTATGCCGTACAAAAAGAACCCCGCGCAAGCGGGGTTCTTTTTTACAGGTCATGGTTTGCTTAAATGATGATAGTCGCTATAATGCGCCCCTTCGTAAAGATGGCCTGGTAGCTCAGTCGGTAGAGCAGAGGATTGAAAATCCTTGTGTCGGTGGTTCGATTCCGCCCCGGGCCACCAGTATTTATAAGGCTTGCAGTAATGCAGGCCTTTTTTGTTTTTAACGTGTTAATTCATTTGTAGCCGCACTGGCCCAATATTTTCCGCTTCCCCCTAAATCTTTCCTGTGTGTAGCCGATAACACATCTAGACGTGGTTGATCTGCTCAATAAACGGGTGCCAAGGAGGGTTGGATGAAAAATTTATTGGTTATTGGATTGCTGATTGGCGTTCTTGGCGGATGTGTATCCAGGGGAGAAGTAAGGCCTGCTGTCAGCCAATTTAATCCCACGGATCTATCTCACTTCAGTTACCTTGCCAAAATAGACGAAGAAAGTTCATTAAATACTGAGCGGTATGTAGAAGTAGCATATGAAGAAACAGTCACTGAAGAAAAAGAAACGGTTCCAGAAGCGAATGACAATCGTCAGAAAACGAGCACCAGCTTCTTTACCTGGAACGAAAATATGGAACAATCCGAGTTGAATTAAACATAAGCTTTAATTTCGGAAGTGCGCTTCAACCGCCCGTTTGGGACATGATGCGAACGATCTTGCCGGGTTGATCTTTGAATTCGTGACGCTCAGGTTTTCTGGCGATGGCAGCGTGGATAGCCGCTTCCAGTTGAGCATCATTGATGCCATCCCGCAACAGGGAACGCAGATCGAGCGTGTCCTCCTGTCCCAGACACAGATACAAAATACCATCCGCTGAAAGACGCACGCGGTTGCAGGTGTCGCAGAAGTGTTGCGATATGGGTGTGATAAAGCCCAATGAAAAAGAGCCATCTGCAGATTGCAGATAGCGCGCAGGCCCGCCACCGGAAACTACGCCGTCGATTAGCCTGAAGCGCTGTTGCAGGCGCTGTCGCACGGCTTGCAAATCGACAAAGCGCGCACTGCGGCCGGTTTCGCCCATCGGCATGGTCTCGATCAAACGCAGGATAAAACCATGCTTCATGCAGAACTCGACCATGCTCTCGACTTCGTGTTCGTTCTCGCCACCAAGTACCACCATGTTGATCTTGATAGGCGAAAATCCGGCAAGCTTGGCGGCAGTCAGGCCGTCGAGTATCTGCGACAGGCAATCGCGTCCGGTGATGCAAGCCAGCAGCGGCGCATCGAGCGAGTCAAGGCTCACGTTGAGGCGCGAGATGCCTGCGGCATGCAGATCAGCGGCATGGCGCGCAAGCAGCGTAGCGTTGGTGGAAAGCGAGAGATCGTTCACACCGGGCAAAGCGTATAGGCGCTGAGCCAATTCGGCGATGCGTGGCCGCGTCAGCGGTTCGCCGCCGGTCAGGCGCACGCGCGCAACACCCAAGCGAGCGAACGCGGCAACGACGCGCTCGATCTCGTCGAAAGTGAGCCAGTGCTCCGGCATCTCAAAATCGTGAAACCCTTTGGGGATGCAGTACGAGCAACGCAGGTCGCACCTATCCGTTACCGACAAGCGCAGGTACTCGATTTTGCGTCCGAAACTATCTTGCAGTGCGGTCATGATTTGAAATTTTTCGCGCCAAATAAGAGGGGAAGTCTGTTAATGTCAGCGCCCACATTGTACTGGCTCAACGCGCGATTGCAATGCGCCTTAAGAGTTACATGCCCTTGCACATCAGATGGGAAAGATTATGGACGAACTGACACATTTTTCTGAAAACGGACGCGCCCGCATGGTGGACGTGTCGGACAAGCCCGATACCCAGCGCGTGGCCATCGCCAGCGGCGTGATCCGCATGCAGCCAGCCACGCTTGAGCGCATCAACAGCGGTACCGTCGCCAAGGGCAACGTGCTGGCCGTCGCCGATGTGGCTGCAGTGATGGCCGCGAAGCGCACCCCCGAGATGATCCCTATGTGCCACAGCCTGCCGCTCACCGGCGTGGAAGTTGCGTTCGACGAGATCAACGCAGTCGATGCCAGCGGCTGCGTCGGCCTACGCGTCACCGCCACCACCAAATGCGTGGGGCAAACGGGTGTAGAGATGGAGGCCTTATGTGCCGCCAGCACCGCATTGCTCACCGTGTACGACATGTGCAAAGCGATGGACAGAGGCATGCGTATCGAGCACGTGCAGCTCGAAGAAAAGCGCGGCGGCAAGAGCGGTATCTGGCGCAGGAGCGAAGCGTGATACGTGTGCTATTTTTTGGTCCCGTGGCAGAGCGCGTGCAGATGCGCGAGACGCAACTGGCATTTAATGCCGGAATGAAATTGCAGGATGTTGTCACCGCACTGAGCGCGCAGCACCCGCAGGCATTCGATATTGTGAGCTTTACCGCAGTGAACCAGGCGCAGGTCAAAGACATACAGTTGCCGCTGAACGACGGCGACGAGATCGCCTTCATGGCGAAGTTTAGCGGAGGTTGATATGTCTGAACCCGTCCGCATCCAACAAGAAGACTTCTCTCAAGACGCCGAAATCGCCGCGCTGAAAGCCAGCTCCAAGCGCATCGGAGGCATCGCTACTTTCCTCGGCTGTGCGCGCGATTTTTCCGAGGGGCGCGACGTGAGCGAGATCGACTTCGAAGCTTACGGCAGCATGGCGCTCGCCGAGATGAACAAACTGCGCAGCGAAGCCATCGCAAAATTTCATCTGCTGGATGCGCGCATCGTGCATCGCGTTACCACTGTCCGCGCGGGTGACAACATCGTGTTCATCGCCGCCGCCGCCGAGCACCGCGCTGCCGCGTTCGACGCCTGTTGTTGGATGATCGACGAATTGAAACAGCGCGTGCCGATCTGGAAGAAAGAAACGACCCCGCAGGGGGGATCGTGGGTTACACAGCATCCGTAGTGCTTGGATGGGTTTTGATGACAGTGCAATTGCTTCCTTGGCAGGTTGCTATCGAGGATTCTAAAAAAGGATTTTTATGGCTACCAAGCTTGTTGTTCGTAATGTGGAAGAAGACATCGTTTTGGCGCTTAAGCAACTGGCCGCATCTAATGGAAGAAGCGCGGAAGCTGAACATCGTGAAATTTTGAAATCGGTTTTGCGGCGCCCCAAGCGCCGTTCTGTTGACGAGGTTCTAGCGAGCATGCCGAATATCATTCCTTGATAAATTTATC
Organism: Gallionellaceae bacterium; assembly: GCA_009773615.1. Lineage (GTDB taxonomy): Bacteria > Pseudomonadota > Gammaproteobacteria > Burkholderiales > Gallionellaceae > PALSA-1006. The sequence goes on along the minus strand of WSYA01000006.1, from coordinate 35,052 downwards.
GCCTTACCGTAAAGTAAGGAATCAAAAAGGAGAGCCAATATGACGATGGCAACAGTAACGAGCAAAGGACAGATCACCATTCCGGCCATTGTGCGTGCCGCACTAGGCGTTGAGTCCGGTGACAAGATCGAGTTCATCGAAGTCGAGCATGGACGGTTTGAGTTAGTGGCTTCTACCCATTCGGTGACGGCATTAAAGGGTTTGGTGCGGAAACCCGCGCGCCCCGTAACAATCGAGGCAATGAATCGGGCAATTGTCAAACAAGGAGCTAAAGCCAGATGATTGGCTTGGATACCAACGTTCTCGTGCGCTATGTCGCGCAGGACGATGCAAAACAGTCCCCTAAAGCTTCGCGGCTTATCGAGTCGCTGACGACAGATTCGCCGGGCTACGTGAGTCTTGTTTCAGTCGTCGAATTAGTTTGGGTGTTGGCAGGCTGCTACGCATTATCCAAAGACGAAATATGCGAAGTCCTGGAAACGCTACTGCGCACCAAGGAGCTTGTCGTGGCGAACGCGGATATTATATGGAAAGCTTTGCGCCTTTTTAAGTCCGGCAAGGCCGACTTCGCCGACTGCCTGATAGAACTCTCAGCGCAGGACGCTGGTTGTAGTTATACGGCAACATTTGATCGTGATGCGGCAAAGCATTGCGGCATGAAATTGATTGGCTGACTTTTGAAATGAGCGATTCGGCAGCACTTTTTTTAGGAATAGCTGTAACGGTTGGTCTCTTTATATTCGGACTGTTTCGCTCAACCATATCACATGGGGCATCATGTCTTGCAGTTAGCTCTCTTGCTGTGGGCGCGACCACACTTGTAATGACATTTCTCGCCTATATTGATCATTTTCCGTGGGTGAAGAACTCCTTCATATTTTCTAACTATATTGTATTGCCAGCATTACTGTTTCTGTATGTTGGTATTTTTATCTACAAAGGCTCTCGTTTACATATTGGCAAAATTAAGCTCGTGACATCAGCACTGCTTAGTCTCATCGTACTTTATTATTTAGCTGTATTTATGCTTTTCGGGGTGGGGTGTATATATGGAGAGTGCATTTGAAACTCATCTCCATCGTCGGTCACTCCGGCTCCGGCAAAACCACGCTGATTGAAAAGCTGTTGCCGTTGCTGAATGCGGCAGGGCTGAAGGTCGCGACAATCAAACACACGCACCATCGAGTGCCGCTCGATACGCCGGGCAAGGATAGCTGGCGCTTCAAGCAGGCGGGGGCGGTGGCGAGTATGCTGGTTACGCCGCAGGCGCTGCAACTGGTGGCCGACATGTCCGCGCCGCACGACCCGGTGTTGTTGGCGCAGCGTTATTTCAGCGATGTCGATCTGGTGCTGGCGGAAAGCTTTTCGCAGGCGGATTGTTCGAAGATCGAGGTGCTGCGAGCCGCGTGTTTTACTGCGCCGCGCAGCAGCGAGGGCTTGATCGCGCTGGTGACGGATGTGGCGGCGGTGCATGCGCATTTGCCGCATTTCGCGCTGGACGATGTAGATGGCATCGTGAAGTTTATTCTGTCGCAGGTGCGCGGATGATCGCGGATTGCACAGCTATCATTCTTGCGGGCGGTGAATCGAAACGCATGGGGCGCGACAAGGCGGCGCTGCCTTTTAACGGCGAGACTTTGTTGCAGAGCGTGATTGCAAGTGTGCAGCCGTTGTTTGCGCAGACGCTGGTTAGCGTGCGTGAGAAACGGGCTGATGTTGCGCTGCCGCAGATATGCGATACGCAGTCGGACGGCGGGCCGTTAGTCGGTCTGATCAGCGCATTGGAAGAAATAAAGACGCCGTGGGCGTTTGTGGTGGCGTGTGATATGCCGTTCGTTGCGCCCGCGCTGATAGCGCATCTGGCGAGTCTGCGTGAAAATCATCAGGCGGTGGTTCCTCAAGTAAACGGACATGCGCAACCGCTGGCGGCGTTCTATGCGCGCAGCGCTTTGCCGTTTTTGCAAAGCAGCCTGGCGAGCGGCAACAAAAGCCTCATCGGGGCGCTGAAAACTTTAGATGTGCGCTATGTGGAGGCGGAAGAACTTGTGCAGTCCGACCCGCAACTGCGTAGCTTTTTTGATTTGGATACGCCGCAGGATGTAGTGATAGCCGAAGGAATGAAATGACGAATGCTCTCCCGTTGAACGAAGCGCAAAACTGCGTATTGCAACATTGTGTACCGCTCGGCACGGAAAATATCGACCTGCTGCAATCGCTGGGACGCGTGCTTGCGCAGGAGGTGCGCTCGAACCGAGATCATCCACCTTGCGATATTTCGGCAATGGATGGCTATGCGCTGCGCGCTGCCGACTTGGGCGTGGTACCCGCGCAACTCGCCATCGTTGCCGACATCAAGGCGGGAGATTTGCCCACGCTGACGGTGCAAGCCGGACAGTGTGTGCGCATCATGACGGGCGCCCCCATCCCGCAGGGCGCGGATACAGTGATCCGCGTTGAAGACACGCAGGCCATCGGGGCGGACAAAGTGCAGATCGATGTGTCTGCGCAGGCGGGCAAAGATATCCGCCGCCGCGCGGAAAACTTGCGCACACATGACGTGGTGCTGACGGCGGGCACCGAAATCACTCCGGGCGTGCTGGGCATACTCGCGATGGTGAAGGCCGCAGAAGTGCACGTGCAGCGCCGCCCGCGTGTCGCCATTCTTTCCAGCGGCGACGAACTGGAAGGGCTGCACGATGCGTTCGACGCCAACAAGATTCCGGATGCGAACGGCTATGCGCTGATGGCGCAGGTGCAGGCGCTGGGGATGCAGCCCGTTCTGCTCGGCATCGCACGCGACGACCCCGCCGAACTGCGCGCAAAACTGCAACAGGGATTGCAATACGATGTGCTGCTGGTCTCCGGCGGCACATCGGTCGGCGTGCATGATTTCGTGCGGCCTACGTTGGAGCAGCTCGGCGTGCAGATGCATTTCTGGCGTGTGCAGATGCGCCCCGGGCATCCGGCTGCGTTCGGCACAACAGCGGGCAGCAAAATATTTTGCCTGCCCGGCAATCCGGTCGCGAGCATGGTCAGTTTCGAGCAGATCGTTGCTCCGGCTCTGCGCAACATGATGGGACATGCGCGGCTTTACCGGCGCACCGTGCGGGCGCGCTTGACGCAGCCGCTCAGTCACCGCCCCGGTAATCTGGAATTCATGCGCGTGACGTTGAGTCGCGATGTGAACGGCTATCTGGCAACGCCGACCGGCTCTCAGAGCAGCGGCGTGTTGTTGTCGATGGCGCGTGCGGATGCGCTGCTGGTGGTGCCGAACGAGAGCAAGGGTTTGGCGGCGGGCGATACGGCGACAGTGCAGTTGTTGGATGGCTCGGTGTTTCAGGAACACAGCGTATTTAGTTTGGTTCTGTAGGAGCGTGCCCTGCACGCGATAGCGCTCTGTCGCGTGCAGGGCACGCTCCTACAGCAGCAATTTTTCAGGTGGCTGTTGTCACCCAATTCAGGAGCATCGTATGACCACAGCAAAAATCGGCATACTCACCATCTCGGACCGCGCGAGTCGCGGCGAGTATGAAGACAAGGGCGGCCCCGCCATGCACGCATGGTTTTCGCGCGTGTTGACCAGCCCGTGGGATGCGGTGGCGCGCGTGATTCCAGATGAGCAGCCGCTGATCGAGGCGACGCTGATCGAGATGAGCGATGTGCTCGGGTGCAGCCTGATCGTCACTACCGGAGGCACGGGGCCGGCTTTGCGGGATGTGACGCCGGAAGCCACCGAAGCGGTATGCGAGAAGATGATGCCGGGCTTCGGCGAACTGATGCGCGCCGCTTCGCTGAAATTCGTGCCGACCGCGATCTTGTCGCGCCAGACTGCGGGCATACGCGGCAAGAGCCTCATCATCAATCTGCCCGGCAAACCTTCTGCCATCGACGATTGTTTGAATGCGGTGTTTCCCGCCGTGCCTTATTGCATAGACCTGATTGAAGGGGCGTATCTGGAATCCGATGCGACGCAATGCGCCGCGTTTCGGCCAGCGCATGCGAAGAAGTAAATTGATTTAGCCGGTAGTAGCTGTTTACAGGCTGCGTATCTTCTTCAGCAACGCGGTGGTCGAGCGTTCATGCAGGAAAGGGATGCTATGCACCGTGCCGCCCCAGCCTTGTACCTCTTTGCAGCCGACGATGTTCTCCGGCTTCCAGTCGCCGCCTTTGACCAGTATGTCCGGTTTGCTTGCGAGGATGAGATTGAGCGGGGTATCTTCGTCGAAAAGCACAACCAGACTCACTGCCTCCAATGCGGCCAGCACTGCCATGCGATCCTGCTCCGCGTTGATCGGGCGATCATCGCCTTTACCCAGGCGCTTCACCGAGGCATCACTATTTACGCCGAGAATGAGAGAAGCCCCCAACGCCCGCGCCTGTGCCAGATAGGTGACATGCCCGCGATGCAACACATCGAAGCAACCGTTGGTAAAGACCAGGGGACGCGGCAGTAGCGCGACGCGCGCGGCAAGCGTCGACGCGTCGCAAATCTTTTGTTCGAAATCCGGGGTCGCGTACACGTTAGTCGATGTATTCAAAAACACGCACCACTTTTGTCACGTTAGGAGTGGTGCTGGCAATCTCCGCAGCGATATTCGCTTCGGCGTGTGTAACCAACCCGAGTAAATACACCACACCGCTGTCTGTTGCGATTCGAAAAGTTCCGGTCCGAATGGTCTTGTTCTTATTCAGGCGCGATTTGACGTTGCCGGTGATACCGGAATCGGTGCGGCGTGAGCCGGAGGTAGCCAGTACGCCCACGATTATTTCATTTGCAGTGTTTTTCACATTGGGCACGGCGCGCACGATGCGTTCGACATCGTTCTTGATGTCCTCGCTTAACGCATTCCCGGTGATGAGCACGAAGCGGTTAAAGCTGGTGATGTTGACTTGAGTGGAATCTCTGTATTTTTCCTTGATGCGCGTCACAGATTTATCTTCGATCTGGTCATCCTCGAGCAGCGTGCCCGCAGAGCGGCGATCCACCGAATGAGAGCCCAGTCTGGAACCGGCACAGCCTTGCACTGCAACCAGCACAGCGGCAAACAGCAGGATATTCAAGTAACGCATCATTCACCCCCTAACAATAAATGGTCGATCACATCGCACAGACAATGCAGGACTAACAAGTGCACTTCCTGAATGCGCGCAGTGCGTTCGGCCGGTACGCAGAGATGGAAGTCGGTAGAACTAAGCATAGTGCCCATGGTGCCGCCGTCCCGACCGGTCATCGCGATTACCACCATGCCGCGATCATGCGCGGCGCGAATGGCTTCCATCACATTGGCGGAATTGCCGCTGGTGGAGATGGCGAGCAACACATCGCCCGCCATGCCAAGCGCGCGCACTTGTTTGGAAAAGATCAAGTTGTAATCGTAATCGTTGGCGATCGAAGTGATCACCGAGGTGTCGGTGGTTAACGCGATGGCGGGCAAGCCCGGACGTTCAACTTCAAAACGATTCACCAGTTCAGCCGCAAAGTGCTGCGCGTCCGCTGCCGACCCTCCGTTGCCGCAGGCCAGCATCTTGCCGTCGTTCAGCAGGCAGGTGACCATGGCTTGGGCGGCATCGGCGATGGGCTGAACCAGCACTTTTTTGCTTTGCAGTTTGATCTGCGCACTGTCGTCGAAATGCTTACTTATTCTGCTTGAAAGTGTCATAGAGCTCGGTGTCGTCAAAAAGTGGATTGTTAATGGGAGCGAATATTACCCGAATCAAGCGCCGAAGGCATTCTTGACCCATTCAAGATTATCGGAAGAACCCGATAGTACGGCATCGAAACGGCACGGCGGGATATGCGCGAGGGTGGCGAGATAATGTTGTGCAGTGCGTATCAGCTTGGCCTGTTTGCGTGCATCGATACTCGCGGCGGCACCGCCGAATTCTGTGCTGCTGCGCATGCGCACCTCCACGAACACCAGCGTTTCTGCGTCCAGCATAAGCAGGTCGATCTCGCCGAAGCGGCAACGGTAGTTGCGTGCGATGAGTTTCAGGCCGCGTTGCTGCAAATATCGCGCGGCGATATCTTCGGCCTGCGCGCCGGCATTTATTTTGCCGGAGATGGTGGGCTGCTCCCGGCTTCGGCAGCTTGTTTTGCCGCCTCTTTCGCTGCGGCCTTGGCCGCGTTGAGCGCCGCGAGCGTTTCAGCGGTGAGCCCCATTCCCTGCCTGAAAAACGCCGGAACGGGTTCACGCAGGAATTGCTGATGATCCAAACTGATGCGCCCGGTAACGCCATCCAGCGGCAAAGACGAGTCGACGCGATTGGTGAGCAGGATATGCGCGAGGCGATAGGCATCGATGCCCAGCGCGTACAGGCGCTCCATGTCCGGCTCAAGCGGCGTGGCGGTATGCGGATAAATCATCACGGCGGGATGATCCGGCTGCAACAGCCAGGGCATGTCGACGAAACGCACCTCGTAGAGATCGAAGTTGGCGAGCTTGTTCGCGTTGCCTTGGAACAGCTGCGAAGTCGCATAGATTGGCAGGGTCGGATTGCTCAAGTAGGGGCGTATCAGCCGCGCCCTTTCGTGGTCGGCAGCCAGAAAAGCCATATTGCCCGGCGCAATCGGCGGGGGCAACGGGCGGTCGTTGACCATAGGCTCGCCGGTCGCAGATACGGCGGAGGCGGGCTGCGGCTCGGTGCCTTCCGGCCAAGGCGCGACGGGCAGATTTTTCAGCACCTCGAAATCGTCTTTGAACACGACCTCGGCGGTAATGCTGCCGCCCAGTTTTTTCCACTCATCGGCGAAAGCCATAGCGAGACGCTTTGAACTGGTGGTGCCGGTGCTGATGATCGTTGCATTACGCAGTTTCGCTGCGGCGGCGATCTGTGCGACTTGGCGTGCCTCGTTCTCTGCGGGCAGACCGAAAAAATACAATTTTTGTGCGTTGTTGGGGGTCTCGGAAATGTTGAGCGCCAAAGTGGGGATGGTGATGCCGGGGAAGCTGGTGAGTGTCGCCACACCATCGCGCGTGAGCGGCCCCACTATCACCATTGCACCGTTCGCAATGGCTTGGCGGTACTGGGTGATGACATCCTTGGCCTCGTCGCTGCTGGCGTATACCCGCACCGGCAGGCCTTGCTGCACGCCGGCGGCGGCCGTGAAGCCCTGTTGCACCACTTCGGCGTAGCGTGCCAGCACGGTTGATTTGGATTTGAGCGGCAGCAGCAGCGCGATATGCGGCGCGGGATTATCCGCGACAAGCGGCGGCAGCGCAGGCGCGGGGACCGGCGTTGCCGCCGGCACAGCTGAGGCCGCATGCACGGACGAAGCTGCTTGCACCGGAGAAGCCGCAAGCAGACTTGCGGGCAAGGGCTGCTCCGAAGTGGCATTGGCCTCGGCGCTCACGTATAGTGCGGCCAGAAATAAAAACCCGAAGGAAAAACGTTGCATAGTGGCCAAAAACAAAAGTTGGAATGCGCATTATATGTAGTCGCCACCCCGATTGGAAACTTACGTGACATTAGTTTGCGCGCGCTTGACGTGTTGGCCTCTGCCGATACCGTCGCCGCCGAAGACACGCGCAACACTTCGCACCTGCTCACCCATTACGGAATCAGCGCAAACCGGCTGCTGGCGCTGCATCAGCACAACGAACGCGGTGCGGCCGAGAAGATAATCGCTCTGCTGCAACAAGGGCAATCCATCGCCTTGGTCACGGATGCGGGAACCCCTGCGGTGAGCGATCCCGGCGCGGTGCTGGTGGAAATGGTGCGGGAAGCGGGCTTCCGCGTCATTCCCATTCCCGGCGCAAGTGCTGTCGTGGCTGCGCTGTCCGCTTCGGGCCTGACCAAGCCGCATGCATTGTTCTACGGCTTCCTGCCCAACAAATCCGCCGCGCGCCGCACCGTCCTGCAAGAGTTGATCGAGCATCCCTACACGCTGGTGTTCTACGAGGCGCCGCATCGCATTCTGGAAAGCGTCGCCGATCTGCAAGCCGTGTTCGGCGACCAGCGTGAGGTCGTGCTCGCGCGCGAAATCACCAAGCTGTTCGAGAACATCCACCGCTGCACACTGGGCGAAGCGATGGCCTGGCTGAACAGCGACCCCAACAATCAGCGCGGCGAGTTCGTGGTGCTGGTGGCGGGCGCGGAAGCCAAGCCGGACGGGCTTTCCAGTGAGGTTGAAAAGACGCTGGTGCTGTTGCTGGAGGAGTTGCCGCTCAAACATGCAGTGCAGCTGGCCGTGAAAATCACCGGCGGGAACAAGAACGAGCTGTACCAGCGCGCGCTCGAATTGAAAGCTGTGCAGGATTAGATCGCCTCAAAGGTTAGTTTATTTCAAGTACAACCCATCGTTCAGTAGGAGCGGCTTCAGCCGCGAATGCCCGGCAAATTCTCCGAGCAGCTTTCGCCAGCAAGCTGCCTCCTACTTCTGACCGCTGCCAGTTTCGGGGGGTTACCGAGCTTCTTCCTCAATCGATGGAGTCGGTTGTACTAAGTAAAAACTCAGGGTTCATATCAATAAGGCCTTTTAGTATCATAGGCTTCAGATCACTATGAACAATGAACCACATTGGATTTCCAAATGTTTTAGGATAGCCCATGTCTTTATCGTCACCATTCCAGCGCATGGCAATCACTTTCTGCGTTTTCTCCCAAACACCATAGGCAATAGAGAACTCACCGTTGTTATAAATGACTCTTTCAACACTAAAATTTCCAGGATTTACATCTTGAGGCTTGGGCATAATTTGATTCCTATTTGTGCGCTAAGGCGCCTAATAACTTGCCTTGCTTATCGTTACTAAAGCCCCCAACTTGTACATAATGTTTTTCTCCATTGTTAGCGAGTTCGGAGCTATACGCTATTTCAACGGATTCACTTTCATTGCCAGATGTTGAGATTAGATTTGCGGTACAGATAATTTTCCCTGTTTTTTCATTTATATCTTTAGTTCTGATGTCATCAAGAGAGAGCGTTAGGTGCTCATAATTGTTATCAAATTGCAGCCCCATTGAGGTTGCCATCTTTTGAACCATTTCTCCAAAATTTTGAAAGGAACTTTTTAGTGTTGTATCGGTTATTTCTAAAACAAGTTTTTTAGTTTTGCCATCATCGCAACCTGGGGTGCTGGAAGAACACGCAGAAACTGAAATTGCAATAAGTGAAACTAAAATAATCCGAGAGTTAATCATTTTTTCTCCTCACCCAAATATCAAACATTAGGCAACTGGGCGTAAAGCAACCTAATATTAAGCAAGCCCCAGAAATGGGGGCTTGAACTGCTTCTTTTTCTAAATTATTGGTACACGATTCGCGCGAATAAAGTAAAAGAGCGGGCGAATAGTAATAACTTATAGTTACCATTGCAAACCATTTGTTTCTATAAAGTTACTGTCAAGCTTGGTAATTTCCGCCTCATGGAACACACCAGCGAACAGCAACGAATCGCTTTTAGCAAGCGGCTTTCTCAGGAGCTAAAACGTATAGGGCAGCCGATTGGCAGCCCGACGCAGATTGCTCGGACGTTCAATCAGAACTATTCCGGGCAGCCTGTCAGCGCTCAAACTGTTAGAAAATGGTTACTCTCGGAGGGGTTGCCAACACAGCCAAAGTTACTGGCGCTTGCGGCTTGGTTGGGCGTGTCGGCGCAGTGGCTGCGCTATGGCTCTGGTGCGAAGGTGGAGCTTGCGTCGAAATCAACCGCCAAGCAAACAGGTCTGGTCGTGCTAGGCAAAGAGTACGAAGCAATAATTCCTATCGTGGACAAATTGGCGCGACTTTCACCTCGCGATATTCGCATCGTTGAAGGGATGGTTCAGTTGATGTATGCGGAGAAAGTCGGAAAATAATCGCCCAATACTTACGTTTTACTGCGGCCTGATAGAATGCCGCCGATGAACACCTCTACCCCCCCCTCCTCCCCCCAAGCCATCACCCCCACCCAACGCAAAGTTGTTCTCGCGGCCTGCTTCGGCACATTCTTGGAATGGTACGACTTCCTCACTTTCGCTTCGCTGGCGATTTATTTCAGCGCGCTGTTCTTTCCGCCGGACAACCCGACCGCCGCATTGCTGGCCAGCCTTGCCACCTTCGGCGTGGGCATGCTGGTGCGTCCGCTCGGTGCGGCGGTGTTTGGTTCGCTGGGCGACAAATACGGTCGCCGTCCCATCTTCATCACCACCATTTTCCTGATGGGCGTCACGACTTTTGCGGTCGGCCTGCTGCCCACCTATGCCCAAGTCGGCATTTGGGCTCCGATCATGTTGCTGGTGCTGCGTTTGCTACAGGGCTTCGCCGTGGGCGGCGAAATCGGAGGCGCGGCGGTGTATCTCACCGAGCACTCGCCTGACAACCGGCGCGGCTTTTACACCAGCGTGCTGCAACTCATGGGGCCGCTGGGCATCATGGCTTCCACCCTGCAAGTGGTGCTGCTGCAATACTGGCTCACGCCTGCCGAGTTCAGCGAATGGGGCTGGCGCGTGCCGTTCCTGCTTTCTATCGTGCTGTTGCTCGTCTCGCTCAAGAGCCGCATGAGCATGATCGAATCGCCGGTCTTTGTGGAAATGCAGCAGAACGACACGCTGTCGAAAACGCCGCTGCGTGAATGCCTGAAAGACAAGCGCACTCTGGGTCGCATGGCATTGTTGTTCTTCTGCATCTCGGCGGGCGGCTCGCTGCTGTTCTTTTCCTCGCAGGTGTACACCAATGTATTTCTGAAAAGCGTGGTGAAGTTCGAGCCGCAAATGGCGAGCACGCTGGTGATGCTCAGCACCCTCGCGCTGTTTCCGCTCACCGTCTTTTGCGGCTGGCTGTCCGACCGTGTCGGGCGCAGGCCGATCCTGCTGGCGGGGCTGTTGCTCGGGGCGGTGGCGATCCTGCCGGTGTTCAGCGGGTTGCTGCATTTCGGCAATCCCGCGCTGGCGGAATTCAACCGCAATGTCACAGTGAAACTCGGCGGAGAAAGTTGCCACTACAATCCCTTCGTCAAAGCGCGCAACGACTGCGAGCGCAATCAGGAATGGCTCACCAAGCAAGGCGTGGTGTATGTGCTGGAAGAGCGCAGCGGGGCGGCGACCCAAGTTGCGGTGCCGGGACAAATGCCCATCGAGGGATTTCAGGTCGATGCGCTGAAAAGTGTTTTGCAAAACGCAGGCTGGCCGGATAAGGCCGATGTGCAGCAGGCCAATCTGCCCGCCGTCTTCGCGTTGCTGCTGGTGCTGGTGGTCGCCCTCGCGCTGATCACCGGCCCCCAGACGGCAGTGTTGGCCGAGCTGTTTCCCGCACGCACGCGCTACACGGCGGCGGCGTTACCGCACAACCTGAGCGCCGGATGGATAGGCGGCATGTCGCCCTTCATGGTCACGCTCATCGGCACGCGCATGGGCGACGCATCGCTCGGCATCTGGTATCCGGCGGGGCTGCTGTGCATGGCTTTTGTCGTCGGTCTGCTATTCTTGCCGGAGACGAGGAATACACTGCTGGAACATTAAGTAAATCCGTTTGCCCTGAGTCTAAGAAAAGCCGTTCGTGGTGAGCTTGTCGAACCACAAGCCGCATATTTACCAACCCTTCGACAAGCTCAGGGCGAACGGGCAAAGATAAAATTTTAGGATACAACTATGGAAATCAAACTCACCCGCCCCGACGATTGGCATTTGCACCTGCGCGACGATGCCCTGATGCAGTCCGTTCTTCCCGACACCGCACGCCAGTTCGCCCGCGCCATCGTCATGCCTAATCTCAGGCCACCCGTGACGACCACCGCACAAGCGCGGGAATACCGCGCCCGCATCATGGCCGCGCTACCGGCGGGCATGAAGTTCGAGCCGCTGATGACGCTGTACCTCACCGACAACACCAGCGCCGAAGAGATACGCAAAGCCAAGCAGAGCGGCATCGTGCATGCGGTGAAGCTGTATCCGGCGGGGGCTACCACCAACTCCGACGCGGGTGTCACCGACCTGCGTAAAACCTATCCCGCGCTGGAAGAGATGCAACGCTGTGGCATGCCGCTGCTGGTGCATGGAGAAGTGACCGACAGCGCCATCGACATCTTCGACCGCGAAGCCGTGTTCATCGAGCGCGTGCTGCAACCCCTGTTGAAAGACCTGCCGCAATTGCGTGTCGTGTTCGAACACATCACCACCCGTGAAGCGGTGCAATTTGTCGCCGACGCCTCGGACAACATCGGCGCCACCATCACCGCGCACCACCTGCTCTACAACCGCAACGCCATGCTGGTCGGCGGCATACGCCCGCACTACTACTGCCTGCCGGTGCTCAAGCGCGAGCTGCACCGCGAGTCGCTGGTCAAAGCCGCCACCAGCGGCAGCCGACAATTCTTCCTCGGCACCGACAGCGCACCCCACGCGCAGCACACCAAAGAAAACGCCTGCGGCTGCGCCGGTTGCTACACCGCGCATAACGCCATCGAGTTGTATGCCGAAGCGTTTGAAGCGGCTGGAGCGTTGGACAGGCTGGAAGGTTTTGCGAGTTTTTACGGCGCGGATTTCTACAAACTGCCGCGTAATACGGAGACCGTCACCTTGCGCAAGGAAGAGTGGCAGATGCCTGCATCTGTAGGGTTTGGGGAGCATCAGCTGGTGCCGCTGCGGGCAGGGGAGAAGATGATATGGAAGTTGGTGGGGTGATGGTGTACTTGTCGGTACTTTTTAGGGTGTCTACTTTACGTTGGGCTTAACGGAGTTCTACATATGGCGATTGAGGAACGAACACTGCAACGAATCGAAGCTCTGTTGCAGCAGGCCACGCAATTAAGCCGGGGAAACGCGCTTGGTCAAGTTCTATCCGAGGAGCACCGCCAACAATGTGCAGGCTGGATAGCGTCTGCCACCAATATCATCCAGCTCTTGTGTTTACAACCAACTAGCCCCTATCGTGCTAACGCCGAGAAAATTGTCGCGAGAGGAATTCACCTGTGCGCGCAGGATCAAGTAGGCGAAGTTGCCTCGATTCTCACCGATGCTAAACAAGGGCTGATTACATCAATCGCGGATCATGCTCGTGCCGAAATTTTCGATGACTTTCTCGATCATGCAATCGCATATTCAAAACAGAACAGAAAGAGTGAGGCAGGCGTAATCGCTGGCGTCGTCTTTGAGGATTCTCTTCGCCGCATCTGTCGTAAACACGAAATTGATGACAAAGATGTCTCGCTCGACAGCCTCATTTCCGAGCTCACCAAGCGAGGAATTCTGTCGGCTACAAAAGCAAAGCGTGCTCGCGCCGCCGCACACGTACGAACAAAGGAAACTCACGCTCAATGGGATAAATTCGACATCAAAAATGGGATGAATTCGACATCAAAGATGTGGAATCCTGTATTGAGTTTTCACAGGAAATCATCGCCGATGAACTTGATGGTTAAACAATCAGGGGCAGACCACGATATTTTGTCGTAAGATTTCTCCAATCATCTCTTGAGGAATTACCATGAGCGCAATCGTCGATACTTTAGTTCAGCAGGCCAAAGGATTGCCGGAGCAGGACAAGCTGGCTTTGTTGGATGCTTTGTTTGGGCTAGTCAGCCCCAGTGACCCGGCAGTTGAGCAGGCTTGGATTGCCGAATGTGAACAACGTGCGGCAGCAATTGATCGGGGCGAGATGCCTCTGGTGAGCGCCGATGAAGTGATGCTGAAATATCGCCAATGATGCGTTCGTTCTTTGCAGGCGCAGCACGTGAGGAACTGGACGAGGCGTTCGCTTATCTTGAGTTACAGCAGCCCGGCTTGGGATTCCGATTCGCTTCGGATGTTGATGAAGCGCTGACCCGAATCCGCAAACAACCTCTAGCGTGGCATCCTCTAAATAAGCATCTCCGTCGCTGTCACCTCCGGCATTTTCGTTATGGTGTGATCTACCGCATTCGAGGCGAGCAGGTTGAAGTTCTTGCCATTGCACACGATAGCCGCCGTCCCGGATATTGGCTCAACAGGCAAAACTAATAATCTTTCAACCATGGCTATATCCAACTACCTCAACACCTCGCCCGTCCTCGGGGACCGCGTTTATTGGCATTCCTCCTGCCAAATCATCGGCGAAGTAATGATCGGTGACGACTGCTCCATCTGGTGCAACACGGTGTTGCGCGGCGACGTGAACCGCATCGTGATCGGGTGCGGTTCGAACGTGCAAGATCTGACCATGGGGCATGTGTCGCACAAGACGCCGGAGAAGCCGGAAGGCTCGCCGCTCATCATCGGCGACTATGTGACGGTGGGGCATTCGGTGATCTTGCATGGCTGCACTATCGGCAACGAATGTCTGATCGGCATGGGTTCGATCGTCATGGACGATGTGGTGATTCCCGACCGCGTGATGATCGGTGCGGGCAGTTTGATTTCGCCGGGCAAGACATTGGAGAGCGGCATGCTCTACATGGGGCGCCCGGCCAAGGCGGTGCGCTCGCTCACCGAAGAGGAAATCGCCTACCTGCGCTATTCCGCCGAGCATTACATGCGGGTGAAAGATAATTATTTGAGCGGGTCGAAGGCGGGCGACAAATAATTTCAGACTGGGTAGACGTAGCGAAAGGTGTAATGTAGGAGCCAGCTTGCTGGCTCCTACAAAAACCATCAACAGGGTGCGAATTTATTTTTGTTATTTAGCCGCTAGCCGCTAGCCGCTAGCCGCCACAGCGAGGTGAGTTCCGCCGCGCGCGCCGCATGTAGCGGATCGCTGACATCGGACACGCGGGGATGATGCGGCTTCACATCAGTTTTCCACAAGACTTGCAAACCCGCCGCTTCGATCTCCAAAAGCAATTCTTCGCGGGTGCGCAGCCCCAAGTGCTCGGCCAGATCGGAAAGAATCAGCCAGCCCTCACCACCCGGCTCCAAATGCGCTGCCAGTCCTTTTAAAAATCCGCGCAACATCCGACTCTCGGGGTCGAACACGGCGTATTCCAGCGGTGAACTGGGACGCGCGGGAACCCAGGGCGGGTTGCACACGATCAGCGCCGCGCGCCCTTCGGGAAAAAGATCTGCCTGTATGACTTCAACGTGCGCGGCGAGATTCAGACGTACCAAATTTTCGCGCGCGCAGTTGAGCGCGCGTTGATCCTGATCGGTGGCGACGATGCGCTGGATGCCGCGTTTTGCCAGCACGGCGGCCAGCACGCCTGTGCCTGTGCCGATATCGAATGCCACTGATTTTGTTGCTGCGAGCAGGGGCAAGGGGGCGTCATTGACCAGTCCGACATACTCGCTGCGTATGGGTGCGAATACGCCGTAATGCGGATGAATGCGTGCCCCCAGTGCGGGAATCTCCACGCCGTTTTTGCGCCATTCGTATGCGCCGATCAAGCCCTGTAGTCCGCGCAACGAGGAGATGTAGGGTTTGGTTGCAATGCCATAAGCCTGTTCGCATGCGGCGCGCACATCGGGCGCACGGCGCAAAGGGACGCTGTGGTCGGCCTCAAACGGCAGTAACAACATGCCCAAGGTGCGGGCGCGTTGTGATTGGGCCAAACGATGCATATTGAACGCGTCAACAGGGCTGGCGGGTATAGGTTTAGCTTTGCGCGGTTTTGCATCCGCACGCCGTGCCATCGCCTGTAGCAGTTGGCGCGCGTTTTGAAAGTCGCCGCGCCACAGCAGTGCGGTGCCTTCGCAGGCTAGGCGGTAGGCTACATCGACGGTCATGCGGTCATCGGCGATGAGTACGCGTTTGGGCGGTGGTGTGCCGCTTTCGGAACGCCAGCGTGCGGATTTTTCTGCGCCGTCTTCGTTCCAGATGATGATGGGGTAGTCGCTCATCTGCCCTCTTCGCGCTTGAGCTGCTGGTAACGCAATTTGGCGGCGTGATCGTCGCGCACCGCTTCGATCTCGCGCAAGACGGAGCGCACGTCGGCTCTTTTTTCGATCTGATGGAAGCGTCCTGTGAGCGGCGTATCGGGCAACAGTTCGCCGCGCTGATAGATCGCCCAGATTTCTTTGCCGTATTGCGTGGCTAGCAATTCAGACGCGAATTGGCCGAAATACACGGCCAGATTTTCGACATCGCGTTCCAGCATGCGGCTGGCATTGTTGTTGGCGGCGGCATCTACCGCCTGCGGCAAGTCGATGATGACCGGGCCGCGACCATCGACCAGCACGTTGAATTCTGACAGGTCGCCGTGCACGATGCCCGCGCACAGCATGAGCACGACTTGGCGGATCAGAAACGCGTGAAACTCGCGCGCTTGTTCAGGCGTGAGTTCGAGGTCGTTGAGCCGGGGCGCGGGTTGCCCCTCTTCGTCGGCCACTAGCTCCATGAGCAGCACGCCCTCGTAAAAACCGAAGGGATACGGCACGCGCACGCCCGCTGCGGCGAGTTTATACAGTGCATCGACCTCGGCATGTTGCCAGGCCGCTTCTTGTTCCTTGCGCCCGTAGCGCGAGCCTTTTTCCATCGCGCGCGCTTGGCGGCTATTCTTTACTTTGCGCCCTTCGGTGTAATTCACCGCCTGATGGAAGCCGCGCTGATTAGCTTCCTTGTAAATCTTGGCGCAACGAATCTCATCGCCGCACTGGACGACGTAGACGGTGGCTTCTTTGCCGCTCTTGAGTTGACGGATAACGTCGTCTACCAGACCGTCTTCAACCAGAGGCTCAATTCTTTTTGGAGTTTTCATTGGGTGCGGATTTTACGCTACACCGCGTATTTCGACGATGCGCAATTGACCTCGCATCACTAGCAAGTTAGTGTGCGCTGATTGCGCCCTAAACCAGACCCATGCAACTCACCCTGAAAACCGTACTCTCCCGAGATCAAGCCGCGCTGAAAGAGGCATTGGGGCTTGAGTCCGGCTCCGCACGCATCGAGACGCAATGTCTGTTGCAGCAGGTGTTGGGAGTTGCGCGCGCCTATCTGTTCGCCCATCCCGAGCGCATTCTGAGTGAAGCTGAAGAGGAGACCTATCAGGCACTATTACTGCGCCGCCTGAGCGGCGAGCCCCTCGCCTACATTCTTGGAACACGCGAATTTTTCGGATTGAATTTCAATGTTACGCCCGCCACACTGATCCCGCGACCCGATACCGAGTTACTGGTGGAATTGGCGCTTGGGCGAATTTTGCGTCCCCAAGCGCGCGTGTTGGACATGGGCACCGGCAGCGGAGCCATTGCGCTGGCCATCGCGCATCAACGACCCGATGCGGAAGTCTGGGCCTGCGATGCTTCCGCAGCGGCATTGGCGGTGGCGCGCGACAACGCGCAGCGGCTGGGTATCCCTAACGCGCATTTCATCGAGAGCGACTGGTTTTCTGCTTTGCGCGGACAGCGTTTCGATTTAATCGTATCCAACCCGCCCTACATCGCCGCCGATGACGGGCATCTGTCGCAGGGCGAC
The DNA here is from genome assembly GCA_009773615.1 of Gallionellaceae bacterium. Lineage (GTDB taxonomy): Bacteria > Pseudomonadota > Gammaproteobacteria > Burkholderiales > Gallionellaceae > PALSA-1006. The sequence goes on along the minus strand of WSYA01000006.1, from coordinate 17,753 downwards.
GTACGTTTCGAGCCGCTCGCGGCGCTGGCTTCCGGCGCGGATGGCTTGGACGATATACGCGACATCGTCGGGCAAGCGGGAGCGCATCTGGAAATGCAGGGATGGCTATTGCTGGAGCACGGTTACGATCAGGCCGCGCGGGTGCGCGAGCTGCTGCAAGCTTCCGGCTTTGCGAATGAGTTTTCGGCGCGGGATTTGTCGGGGATAGAACGTTGTAGCGGAGGCCAAGTTATTACGTTGTAAAATGCGTCATTCAAAAATACAGGAGCCAGCCATGTCCAACAAGACCGTCATTCAAACTCCCGATGCCCCCGCCGCCATCGGCACTTATTCGCAAGCGGTGCGCGTAGACAACACCGTGTACCTCTCCGGCCAGATCGGCCTCGACCCCAATACCATGCAGATGGTCGAAGGTATCGAAGCGCAGATTCATCGCGTGTTCCAGAACCTGCGCGCGGTCGCCGACGCGGCGGGCGGCAGCATGAACGATGTGGTGAAGCTCAACATCTTTTTGACCGATCTCGCGCATTTCGCCAAAGTGAACGAGGCGATGGCGACTTATTTCCATCAACCCTATCCCGCACGCGCCGCTGTCGGCGTGGCATCATTGCCGCGCAATGCGCTGGTCGAGGCGGATGGCGTGATGTTTATTCAGGAATAACAAACCTTTTATCCGCGGATTACGCAGATTCACGCAGTTTTGGTTCGGTTCTTAGTCTGTGAAATTTGCGCAATCTGCGGACAAAGGTTTTAGATTTTAAGTTTGTGAATCCTTCCATCAAAATCCCTCCCGCCGTCCAAATCAAGCTCACCAAGCTCGGCATCCACACGCCGTTCGATCTGGTATTGCACTTGCCCCTGCGCTATGAGGACGAGACGCAGATCACGCGCATCGACGATCTGGTGCCGGGCGAAACTGCGCAGGCAGAGGGCGAGATCATCCACAGCGAAGTGGCGTATCGCCCGCGCCGCAGTCTGATTTGCCAGTTGCAGGACGACAGCGGTATTTTGTTTTTGCGCTTCCTGAATTTTTATCCGAGCCAGCAGAAACAGCTCGCCATCGGCAAAAAGATTCGCGCGCTAGGCGAAGCGCGCGAAGGTTATTTCGGCATGGAGATGGTGCATCCCAAGTGCCATGCCGGGGGCGAGAACAAGGCACTCAAGCAGGCGCTCACGCCGGTCTACCCCACTACTGCCGGACTGCCGCAGCCCACGTTGCGCAAGTATATTCTCGCCGCGCTGAACTCGGTGGAACTGAACGACACCTTGCCCGCCGACCTGTTGCAAAAATTGCGTCTGCCCGCTTTCGACGATAGCGTGCAGTTGCTGCACAATCCGCCGCCGCAGATCGACGAGGCCGCGCTGCTTGAGCGCGCGCACCCCGCGTGGCGGCGCATCAAGTTCGATGAGCTGTTGGCGCAGCAGCTTTCCATGCGCGTGCATTACCGCAAACGCCATGAGCGCATCGCACCGCAACTCACAGCGCATGATTTCCATAGTTCGGCATTGCTCAAAGCGCTACCGTTCGCGCTGACGCGCGCACAGCAAAAAGTGCTGCAAGAGATACGCCATGATTTGGCGCAAGCCCATCCCATGCAGCGGCTGCTGCAAGGCGATGTCGGCAGTGGCAAGACTGTCGTTGCGGCGCTCGCCGCGTTGCAGGCCATCGAGAACGGTTTTCAGGTCGCCTTTATGGCGCCTACCGAGATACTCGCCGAACAGCATTATCTGAAGCTGCGCGACTGGCTGGAGCCGCTCGGTATCAGCCCGGTATGGCTCTCCGGTAGCCTGAAGAAAAAAGACAAAACCGTCGCCGCCGAGCGCATCGCGCAGGGTGATACGCAGATTGCAGTCGGCACGCACGCGCTGTTTCAGGCTTCGGTCGAATTCAGCAAACTCGGTTTGGTCATCGTCGATGAGCAGCACAAGTTCGGGGTGCAACAGCGTCTGGCGCTTAGAGGCAAGGGCAACGAGCCGCACCAACTCATGATGAGCGCCACCCCCATTCCGCGCACACTGGCGATGAGCTACTACGCCGATCTCGATGTGTCGGTGATCGACGAGCTGCCGCCCGGACGCACGCCCATCGTCACCAAACTCATCAACGACACGCGCCGCGAAGAAGTGTTCGCGCGCGTGCGCACCGCCTGTTTGCAGCAGCGCCAAGCCTATTGGGTGTGTCCGCTCATCGACGAATCGGAAGCGCTGCAATTGCAAACGGCGATAGACACCTATGAAACGCTCACGCAAATTTTTCCCGAGTTCAGCGTGGGGCTGGTGCACGGCAAAATGGACAACGCGGAGAAAGCGCGCGTGATGGCGGCGTTCAAGGCGGGCGACGTGCATCTGCTGGTCGCCACCACCGTCATCGAAGTGGGCGTCGATGTGCCCAACGCCAGTCTGATGGTGATCGAACACGCCGAACGCATGGGGTTGGCGCAACTGCATCAATTGCGCGGACGCGTGGGGCGCGGCGCGGCGGAGAGCCTGTGCGTGTTATTGTTCCAGCAACCGTTGTCGGAACTGGCGCGGGCGCGTTTGAAAATTATCTTCGAGAACACCGACGGTTTCGAGATCGCGCAGCAGGATTTGCGTCTGCGCGGCCCCGGCGAATTGCTGGGCGCGCGCCAAAGCGGCGTGGCCATGCTGCGTTTTGCCGACATCAACGAAGACGCGAAATTATTGGAAACTGCCCGCACCTTGGCCGACGAACTTTTACGCGATGCGCCTGCCGTGGCGCACGCACATTTGCAACGCTGGATGGCGAACAAACCGGATTTTTTGCATGCGTGATCATTATTGGCAAAGTCTACTGCTTGGTGCGGCAGCCTTCACACCGTGGCTGCGCGATGAAGGCTCGCTCACGCGACGTATCCAGCAGCGCTGCAAGCTTTTCACCGTGCGTCCCTTGCATAGCGGTTTGGCGCGTGTGGGTTACGACGAAGCCGCGCTCCTGGGTGTCCCGTATGACCGCTACGCATTTTCGCGTGAAGTGTTTTTGTATGCCGATGGCAAGCCGGTGGTGTTCGCGCACAGCACCTGTGCTTATGCCGATCTGCACGGAGCTTGGAAGGCGATGCGCGGCTTGGGCAACCGTTCGCTCGGCACACTGCTGTTTACGCATCCTCTGGTGGTACGCCAACCGCTGCGTTACAAAGCATTGCAGTTCCATCACCCCCTGTATCAAAGCGCTGCCGCCGTATTGGGCGATGCACCCGACAGGCTATGGGCGCGGCGCTCGTTGTTTCAGTTGCATGGCGCACCGCTGTTGGTGACGGAAGTATTTTTGCCGGAGATATTGAAACTCAAATAAATTACGTCATTCCCGCGCAAGCGGGAATCCAGTGTAGTTACCTAATGTGCAATTGGTTTTGCCCTGCTTCGCAGAAATTAATAAATCATCTGGATTCCCGTCTGCGCGGGAATGACGGAGCAGGTAAAATTGCGCCATGAACCTCACCGACCGCCTGCGCCTCTACATTCAACTCACCCGCCTGCACCGTCCCATCGGCATCCTCTTGCTGTTGTGGCCGACGTTATGGGGCGTGTGGATCGCCAGCGCCGGACATCCTTCCTGGCTCATCGTGTTCATCTTTGCTCTCGGCACCACGCTGATGCGCTCGGCGGGCTGCGTGATCAACGACTACGCCGACCGCCATATCGACAAGCACGTGCAGCGCACCAAAAATCGTCCGCTTACTAGCGGGAAAGTGAGCGAACGCGAAACCGTATGGCTGGCTGTCGTGCTGGCATTTGTTTCATTTTTGCTGATCCTGCCGCTTAATCCGCTGACCTGGATGTTGTCATTTCCCGCCGTGTTTCTCGCCGCCAGCTACCCGTTCACCAAACGCTTTCTCGCCATCCCGCAGGCCTATCTCGGCATCGCCTTCGGCTTTGGCATCCCGATGGCATTCGCCGCAACGTTAGGCGAGGTGCCGTCCGTGGCGTGGGTGCTGCTGCTCGCCAATGTGTTCTGGGCCATCGCCTACGACACCGAATACGCGATGGTGGATAGGGACGACGACATCCATCTCGGCATCCACTCCTCGGCGCTGTTCTTCGGCAAATACGACGTGTTGGCGGTGATGGCCTGTTACGGCATCACCTTAGCGTTGCTGGCGGTGGTGGGGCTGATGGCGGGGTTGGGGGCGGCTTACTTCGTGGGGCTGGTCATCGCGGAAGGCATAGCGCTGTACCACTACCGGCTCATCAAAGACAGAAGCCGCGAAAAATGCTTCGCGGCTTTTCTGCATAACAACTGGTTCGGGGCGGCGGTGTTCGCGGGGATCGTACTCGATTATTTATTGCGCATTTAACATCGCTTATTCCTCTAACAAACTCCTTAGCATCCACGCATTCTGCTCATGCACCTGCATCCGTGCGGAGAGCAAATCGACTGTCGGCTGGTCGCCCGCTTTCTCGGCGATGGGCAGCACCGCGCGTGCGGTGCGCACCACGGCTTCTTGCCCGGCGACGAGTTGGCTGATCATTTCTTTCGCGTTCGGCACACCTTTGCTGTCTTCGATGCTGGTGAGCGCGGCGAACTCTTTGTATGTGCCGGGAGCCGGGTAGCCCAGCGCGCGGATGCGTTCTGCCACCATATCCACCGCCATCCAGATTTCGTTGTACTGGGTCATGAACATCAGATGCAGGGTCTGGAACATCGGGCCGGTGACGTTCCAATGGAAGTTGTGGGTCTTGAGGTAGAGGGTGTAGCTGTCGGCCAGCATGCGACCCAAGCCGTCGGCGATTTTCTTGCGGTCTTTTTCGCTGATACCGATATTGATGGGGGTGATTTTGCTCATGATCGTTCTCCTTGTCCGGTTATCGAAAGGGTGATGCCGTCATGCGATTGCGCTATCTGCGGTGATGATGTTATCACCATTGCCCGCCTCTGCATCGACGGCCAAAGTTTGCCCGACTTGTTTTGTCATTGCGTTACGTTCTCCCGCATATTGTCCGGTTAGTACAAATCCTGTCATGCGTTGCTCCGCATCAACAAATACTATCTTCACTCCATCGCCGGATGCCAGTGTCCGCCAGTTGCCGACTGCATCGCGCGCGACGGGCAGCACGGCAATGGGATGGGTCGGCGTCTTTACCACGACCGGCATGGCAGGAAAAATTACTTGCGTCTCTGCGCCGGCCAGCGTTTTTGCCAAGGCGCGCGCGGCATGCATGATGGGCAGAACGAAGGGTTGTACACGCCCTGCGATCTCGGCGCAGTCGCCTAGCGCGAACACCGATGCGTCGCTGCTGCGCAGATAAGCATCTACCGCGATGCCGCGATTTACGCTCAGGCCCGCTTCTTTTGCTAACGCGATGCGCGGGCGCAGGCCGATGGCGGACAGTACGAGGCCTGTCTGCAGTTGCGCGCCATCTGCCAACGTCAGCAAATAGCCGGATGCCGCGCGATCCACACGGCTGACCGAGGTGCCGAAGCGCCAATCGACACCGATCGCGGCAAGCGGCGCGAGCAGTTGTTTGCCCGCATCTTCCGGCATCAGGCTGGCGAGCGGATATGCGCCGGGGTCGATGACGCTGACGGTATAGCCCGCTGCTGCGAGGTCGTTGGCGAACTCGCAACCGATGAGTCCGCCGCCCATAATTACAATATCCGTTTGGACTGAGCCTGTCGCAGCCGCTACCAATGAGTGGGTTTCGACGGGTTCGCGAACGGTTTTTTTAATACCGGGCTTTTGCAACTGCTCGCGGAAGCCTGCATAGTCGGCGATGTCGTTGACCGACAACACCGCATCGGCGGCGTCCCCCTGTAGCGGAATGCGGATGGGGTCGGCCCCTAACGCAAGCACCAGACGGTCGTACTCCAGCGTTCCCTGTGTCGTCACTACGCGATTGCCGACCGTATCGATAGTGCTCACCTCGCAATGGCTGTGCAATTCGATATTGAGCTGTTGTGCCATTTCGGCTGCCAGTGTGAGTACCAGTCCGGCGGCATCCTTGCCCTGCGCCAGTGCGTTGGAGAGCATGGGCTTGGAATAGTAGTCGCCGCTGTCGCGCGAGACCAGCGTGACAGGGATGGTCTTATCCAGTTTGCGCAGTTCGCGTATCAGCGTGTATCCGGCCAAGCCGCTGCCCAGTACTACGATGCGTTTCTTATCCATGCCCATGCTCCTTGCGCGCTAGACCTCGATCATTTCGAAGTCGGCTTTGGCTACGCCGCAATCCGGGCACGCCCAATCTTCTGGGATGCTCGCCCATGCCGTACCGGGTTTGATGTCTTCATCCGGCAAACCCTCTGCCTCGTTGTAAATGAAACCGCACACCACACATTGCCAGACTTTCATGTTGTTCTCCTATTAGTCGTTAAGTATTAAGCACTAGCTTTGGCCAATGCGGCGCGGTATTGGTTGGCATGGCGTTCTTCCACCTTGGCCAGTGCCGCGAAACGCTTGGCCGCTTTTTCCAGTGTTGTCCTGAACATTTCGGCGTGCTCTTTCGATTCGGCGATCTGCTGGCTGATCTCAGCTGTTGCGGCAACATGGCCTTCCTGCTGGGCTGTCTTGAGGAAGCCGGGATACATCTCGGTGTATTCGTAAGTCTCACCCTCGATTGCCATTTGCAGGCAGCGCTGAGTGGTCATTTCGGACTTGGGATACAGCAGATCGAGATGCCCCAGCGCGTGCTGTACTTCCTGCGCGGCAGTTTCCTCGAAGATGCGTGCCACTTCCTCGTTGCCTTCAGCGCGTGCGATAGCGGCGAAATAACGGTACTTGGTATGTGCCATGGACTCGCCGGCGAAAGCCGCTTCCAGGTTGGCATGGGTTTTGATGTCGGGCCGGTTCATGTTGCTCTCCTGTTTGGTTGGTGATGTGGTTGCTTTCCACGGCCGCAATGTAGGCTTACGCCACCCATCAATCCAATTGATTGTTTAAGTCGAGTTGATTTACTATCCAAATCACCGTCATTCCGGCGCAGGCCGGAATCCAGTTGATTTAACAAATTCCGCGAAGCGGGACAAAACCAACTACACATTGGATAACTGCACTAGATTCCGGCCTACGCCGGAATGACAATCAAGGAGGGCTATGACGCTCAACGAACTGCGCTTCATCGTCGCCGTAGCACAGGAGCGCAATTTCCGCCGCGCGGCCGAAAAGTCGTTTATCAGCCAGCCGGCGCTGTCGCTGGCAATACAGAAGCTGGAAGAGGATCTGGGCCTGAAGATATTCGAGCGCGGCAAGAGCGATGTCACCGTCACACCCATTGGCACAGCCATTGTGGAGCAGGCGCAACGTGTGCTGGAAGGGGCGGAACGTATCCGCGAGATCGCCACTCAGGGCAAAAACCAGCTTGCCGCGCCGTTGCGCATCGGCGTTATCCACAGCGTCGGCCCATATCTGTTGCCCGATCTGATTCCCGCGCTGAAGAGGGTCGCGCCGGGAATGCCGTTGGAAATCGAAGAGAACATCACCGCGAATTTGGATGCCTTGCTGCGCAACGGCAAGCTGGATGTCATCGTCATCGCGTTGCCGTTCGGCGATGGCAGCATCCTCACGCAGCCTTTATATGACGAACCGTTTGAAGTGCTGGTCAACAACGAGCACCGCTGGGCGGAACGGCGCAGCATCAAAGCGCCCGAGCTGGCGCAAGAAAATGTATTGCTGCTGAATTCCGGCCACTGTTTCAGCAATCAGGTGGCGGAAGCCTGCCCCGACCTGAGCCGTAAAGGTGCGGACATCCAGCAGGGAACGTCGCTGGAAACCATACGCAACATAGTCGCCTCCGGCCACGGCATCACCGTGCTGCCTGCTTCGGCCAACAGTCCGCGTTATCGTAGCCGCTTGCTGAAAGTCATTCCATTCGCCAAGCCTATTCCGTCACGGCGCATCGCATTGGCATGGCGCAAAAGTTTTGCGCGCACACAGGCTATCGAGGCGCTGGTGCAGGCAGTTGCGCTAGCCAAGGTCGCGGGTATTAAGCAATTGGCGTGATCGTGTGGCAGGGAATCAGAAGCCAGCGCGGCGGCAATAGCAATAGACGAACTGCTGCATGGTCCCGAACGGGGTTTGGTGCGCTTCCTTTTGGTGTTTCAGCAGGGTGAACGCATCGCCGAATTCGTCGTGCAAATCATCCGCGCGATAGCGCATCACGGGTAGCCCGCTGCATTGCTCGGGGCCGTCTTCGGCGAAGGTGGCGATGATGACGTGGCCGCCCGGCATGACCGAATGAAACACGGTGCGCACGTAGGCATCGCGTTGTTTCTGCGTGGTGAGGAAATGGAACACGGCGCGGTCATGCCAGATGTCGTAGCGTTTGACGGGCAGTTTCACCCGGGTGATATCGGCCTCGATCCAGTTCACTTTGTTTCCTTGCGCCCCGAGGCGTTGGCGGGCTGCGTCCAGCGCAGCCGCAGAGAGGTCGAGCACGGTCAGGTCGCTGTAGCCATTCGCGATGAGATCGTCTACCAGCGTTGAAGCGCCGCCGCCCACGTCGATGATGCTGGCGTCTTGCCCCGTTCCAGAGGCTTTGATGAGTTCGAGCGACAGGGCGGCGTGCGGCTGGAACCAGCTCACCGCATCGCTGGCTTTGCTTGAATAGACTTTGTCCCAGTGTTCTTTCGGATTCATGTATATCCTCATGAATTTGGTCATAATTGAGGGTGTATTGAATCACATTTATGCATGCAATTTGTCGTAAGATTGCCACCTATGAAAAAAGTGCGCCTGTCCATGGTTGCTTCCCTGCTGCTGGGTCTTTATGCCTCACTTTGCGGCATGGCCGCGCAAGCCTCTCCGCCGTTGGTGCTATTGCCGGAAACCTCATATTTTTCCATCGCGCAGTATGTCGATGTGCTGGAAGACCCGAATGGCACGTTGACCATTCAGGATGTGAGCGGTGCGGCACACCGCGACGACTTTCACCCCGCTTTTCCGCAGGGTAATACGCAGCTCCATAACGACATCAATTTCGGACATTCCGCTTCAAGCTATTGGCTGCGACTGGCCGTTGACTCTCGCGAAGCTTTGACCCACCGTATGTTGTTTGAAGTCGCGTTCTCGTCTCTCGATCATGTTTCGTTCTACACCTCCGCCGCGAACGGTTGGCAGCGTTTGGACGCGGGTGACCTTGTGCCTTTCGCAGAGCGTCCGGTCGCTCATCGAAATTTTGTTTTTCCGCTCATGCTGTCCGCCGGGCAACAGATGCTCTATTTGCGTGTGCAGTCGTCCGGCACGTTGACCATTCCTTTGCATCTGTGGGAAGAGAACGACTTCGATAACTATAACCACGAGACTTATGCTGTGCTGGCATTATATTTCGGCATCTGGCTGGGTCTGATGTTGTATAACTTGCTGCTGTATTTCTCGCTACGCGAACGCGTCTATTTGGTGTATGTCGGTTTCGTCGCCAGCCTGGCGGTGGGCTTGATGACATTGAGCGGGCTAGGCAATCAGTTCTTATGGCCTAACTGGCCTGCGTGGGGAAATGCGGCGTTGCCCGTGGGGTTCGCGGCGGCGGGTGCGTTCGGCATCCAGTTCACGCGCCTGTTCCTCGATACTAAAAAGAACACGCCGCGCCATGACCTCGCGTTACAGGGCCTGCTCGCGTTTTTCTTGTTGACCCTGTTGGCTTGCGCCGCGTTGCCATACCGGTGGGGTGCTCTTGCTGTTTCTGCGCTGGGTGTTATCACGCCGCTCGCCGTCATCAGCAGCGGCATCGTTTGTCTCCGCAAAGGCCATCCCGGTGCACATTATTTCCTGCTGGCGTGGACGCTGCTGATGGTGGGCGTTTCGATAATGGGGGTACGCAATATGGGTTGGGTGCCGACCAATTTTTTCACGCTGTACGGTATTCAGATTGGTTCGGTGCTGGAGATGTTGCTGCTGTCATTCGCCTTGGCGGATCGCATTCAGATACTGCGCCGCGAAAAAGATGTGGCGCAAAACGACGCGATCCACGCCATAGGCCATCGCTTGAAAAGCGTGATCAACACGATTCCAGATTATATTTTTTACAAGGATCGCGACGGACGATTCCTCGGTTGCAACAAGGCGTTCGAGTCGCTGCTCGGGCGTAGTGAAAGCGAACTCATCGGCAAAACCATTTACGATTTTTTCCCGGAAGAAAGAGCGCGGTATTTCAGTTCGCAAGATAAGCAGGCGATGGCCGGTAAAGCGCCGCATCGCTACGAAGAATGGATGCCTGCTGCCGACGGACGCAACATTTTTCTGGAGATGATCAAGACTCCGCTGTTCGGCACTAAAGGTGAGTTGCTCGGTTTGATCGGTGTCGGGCGCGATATCACCGAGCGCCAGCGCAACGCGGAGCAGGAGCGCACGCGCAACATGATCTTCGAATTGCTGGCCAAGGGCGGAGAGCTGCCGGAGGTGCTGTTGCAGGTGGTACGTACGGTGGAGAACGTCCGTAGCGACCTGCTCTGTTCCATTCTGCTATTGGATGATGCGGGTAAACATTTGCTGCTGGGCGCGGCACCGAGCCTGCCGGATGCATATAACCGGGCGGTACACGATTTGCCAATCGGCGACGGGGTTGGTAGCTGCGGCACAGCGGTGTTTCGCGGCGAGCGCGTGATCGTTGAGGACATCTATAAGCATCCCTATTGGATACCCTTTACAGAAATTCTCGCTTTGGCAAAACAGGGCGGCTTGGTCTCTTGTTGGTCGGAGCCGATACGCTCCAGCAATGGAAAGATACTCGGCACTTTCGCTATCTATCAAGGTCAGCCCGGTGTTCCAAATGCGAGCGATATTGAAATGATTCAACAGGCAGCCAATCTCGCGAGCATCGCCATTGAGCACAAGCGCGCCGAAAATCTGATCTGGCATCAAGCCAACTACGACAGCGTCACGCATTTGCCCAACCGCCGTTTGTTTCATGACCGCTTGGAACAGGAGATGCACAAGACGCATCGAATAAACCAGGCACTGGCTCTATTGTTCATCGATCTCGACCGCTTCAAGGAGGTGAACGATACCTTGGGGCACGATGTCGGCGATCTGCTGCTGGTGGAAGCCGCGCGGCGCATCAGCGCTTGCGTGCGCGATTCCGACACGGTGGCGCGTATCGGCGGCGACGAGTTCACCGTCATTCTGTCGCAACTCGAAGGTGTTCATCGCGTAGAGCCGATTGCCGAGCAGATAATCGAAACTCTCGCCATGCCGTTCCAGCTCGGCGACGAGTCGATCTACATGTCCGCCAGCCTCGGCATCACGCTCTATCCCAACGATGCTGTCACAGTGGAAGATTTGCTCAAGAATGCCGATCAGGCGATGTATGTCGCCAAGAGTCGCGGACGCAACGGCTTCAGCTATTTCACCAGCGCGATGCAGGAGCATGCGCAAAGCCGCCTGCGTCTCATTAAAGATATGCGCGGCGCGCTATCAGCCAAGCAATTCCGTGTCTATTTTCAACCCATTATTGATCTGCGCAGCGGTGAGATATTTAAAGCCGAAGCGCTGATCCGCTGGCAACATCCGCAACGCGGACTAGTCAACCCGTTGGAATTCATCCCGCTCGCGGAAGAGACCGGATTGATCGTGGATATAGGCGATTGGGTCTTTCATGAAGCGGCCGAATGGATGCGGCGCTGGCATACGCAGGGTTATTCCTGCAAACAAGTGAGCGTGAACAAATCCCCGAACCAATTCCTTCGCGATGAAAAGAATGAAGGTTGGGTGGCACATCTGCGCAAGATCGGATTGCCGGGCGAATGCATGGTGATCGAAATCACCGAGGGGCTGTTGCTCGATGCCAGAGCGGAGGTGACGCAGAGTTTGCTGAATTTCCGCGATGCCGGTATACAAGTGGCGCTGGACGATTTCGGCACCGGCTATTCTTCGCTTTCCTACCTGAAAAAATTCGACATCGACTATCTCAAGATCGATCGCTCGTTCGTGCGCGACCTTGCCAGCGATCCGAACGACCTCGCGCTGTCTGAAGCCATCATCGTGATGGCGCATAAACTTGGCTTGAAAGTAGTTGCAGAAGGTGTGGAGACTATCGAGCAGCGCAATATTTTGCTCAGCGCTGGATGCGATTACGCGCAAGGTTACCTATATGCCAAGCCGATACCGGCAGAAGAGTTCGACGCGCTGCTGGCTGGTGGAAAATTATTCGTATAAACAAATAAATGCGGATAGATTCTAAAATAATCCATCACTCAAGATATAGGCGTGTATAAACTAATGTCTAGGCCGTTCGACATATATGTTTCTTTTTTCAAGATTGTAGAATCCCCCCACTAATTTTACAGTTTAAGGGGGATGCAAATGTTACAAAACAATTCATCTAGTCTTCAAGTAATGCTTATTCGTCAAATTCAGATTGATGAAGGTAATACGCCTTGTTACGCCACTAAATCCATACATAACTGCATGCCTGATGGATGCTGCTGGAGCCATGATTGTTATTCAGAACAAACAGATTCCGATCCAGTTGCTCCTCAACTGACCTATTGGATGCAGGGCACATCGCTAAAGTTTTGATTGTCCAACTAGAGGTGTCACTGAAAAATAAAAGCCCGCAGCGCGGGCTTTTGTTTTTTCCTATACCCAATCTTTGGGTACAAGATATTTGTCGTATAACTCCGCTTCCGGCGTGCCCTTTTCGGGATGCCAGTCGTAGCGCCATTTCACCAGCGGCGGCATGGACAGCAGGATGGACTCGGTGCGCCCGTTTGATTGCAAGCCGAAGATGGTGCCACGGTCGATGACCAGATTGAATTCGACATAGCGCCCGCGACGGTACAGCTGGAAGTCGCGCTCGCGTTCGCCGTAGGGCGTGTCTTTGCGTTTTTCCAGCAGCGGCACATAGGCCGACAGGTAGTGGTCACCGACACTCTGCTGGATGGCGAAGCAGGCGTCGAAATTTGGTTCGCTCAAATCGTCGAAGAAGATGCCGCCCACGCCGCGCGGTTCGTTGCGGTGTTTGAGAAAGAAATAGTCGTCGCACCATTTTTTATATTTCGCATGCAGCACGGGATCGAACGGCGCGAGCGAGTTTTTGCAGATTTGGTGAAAGTGCTGAGCGTCTTCCTCGAAGCCGTAGTAAGGCGTGAGATCCATGCCGCCGCCGAACCAGAATACTTTTTCACCGTCGGGTTTATGCGCCATGAACATGCGCACGTTGGCATGCGAGGTCGGCGCATAAGGATTGCGCGGGTGCATCACCAGCGATACACCCATCGCTTCCCAGCTGCATCCGGCCAGCTCGGGGCGATGCGCGGTGGCGGAAGCGGGCATCTTGTCGCCCTGCACATGCGAGAATGCCACGCCACCGCGCTCCAGCACATTGCCTTCTTCGAGGATACAGCTGATGCCTTCCCCTTTGCCGATGCCGCCGCTACCTGTTGAACGCGTCCATTTGTCGCGCAGGAATTTTTTGCCGTCCACTTGCTCCAGACGTTCGACGATGAGCTCTTGCAATTCGAGCAGATATTTTTTGACGGCGGTGCTATCCATGTTTTCTCCGGTAATGCGGGTTGGTTATTGAATTATTAGTTGCGCACGATTCTACCATCCACCCACGCGCGAATCGTCGAGGGTTGCTTGCGTTTGCCCACTTTGCCACGCAATACCCACACATTTTTTCCGAACAGTCTCTGGCACTCCGCGAAGGTCTTGGCAGGGCGCATCCCGCTGCGGTTGGCACTGGTAGAGACCAGCGCACTGTCTGCGCTGCGGCAGAGTTGTTTGGCAAAAGGATGGGCGGTAAAGCGTATCGCCAAGGTATCGTGATCGCCGCGCAACCAGCGCGGTGTGGAGTCCCTGACCGGCATCAGATACGTAATCGCCTGCGCGCCATCGTGCTGTAACTTGGTCTGTTCTTGCCGCGAGAGCGGCTTCAGATAGCGCGCGACCTGATGGTAATGCGATGCGATCAGGATCAGCCCTTTGCGCTGTGGACGTTGCTTGAGCTTGAGAATGCGCTGCACCGCGCGGCGATTGGACGGGTCGCAGCCCAGCCCGTAGCAGGACTCGGTGGGGTAGGCGATGAGGCCGCCGCGCTTGAGATGCGCGGCGATGTGGCGGGGCGATGCATCAGCGCGATGCAATTACTTCCTTGGCATGATGGCGCGGTAGCCGATGTCGCGCCGCATCTGGCATCCGTCGAAGTGGATGTTGTCGGCGATCTCGTAGGCGCGCTTTTGAGCCACTTTCACCATGTCGCCCAGCGCTACGACGCACAGCACGCGTCCTCCGCTGGTGATCACCTTGCCGTCGAGCAGCGAGGTGCCGGCATGGAACACATGCGCGTCTTCCAGTTTCTTCGGCAGGTCGTTGATGACATCGCCTTTGCGCGGCGTATCGGGATAGTTCGCCGCCGCCATCACCACGCCGAGCGCGGTGCGTCTGTCCCACTCTGCTTCAATTTTATCCAGCGTGCCGTTGACGGCGTGCTCGATGATGGCGGCGAAGTCGCTCTTCAAACGCAGCATGATGGGCTGTGTCTCGGGGTCGCCCATGCGGCAGTTGAACTCCAGCACTTTAATGCCACCATCGGGGGAGATCATCAGCCCCGCGTACAAGAAGCCGGTGTAGATGATGCCCTCGCTCGCCATGCCCTGCACCACGGGATGAATCACCTCGCGCAGCACGCGCGCATGGATCTTCGGCGAAACCACCGGAGCGGGGGAATACGCGCCCATGCCGCCGGTGTTGGGGCCGAGGTCGCCGTCGCGCAGACGCTTGTGATCCTGACTGGTCGCCATCGCCAACACGTTCTTGCCGTCGACCATGACGATGAAACTGGCTTCCTCACCCGCGAGGAATTCTTCGATCACCACGCGCGCCCCTGCATCGCCGAGTTTGTTGTCGGACAGCATCATGTCGATGGCGTCGAACGCTTCGTCCTTGCTCATCGCTACGACCACACCCTTGCCCGCCGCGAGTCCGTCGGCTTTAACGACGATGGGAGCGCCGTGCTTTTCGACATACGCCTTCGCGGCCTTGATGTCGCTGAAGGTTTCAAAAAAGGCCGTGGGAATGTTGTGGCGCGTCATGAAGCGCTTGGCGAAATCCTTGGAGGATTCGAGTTGTGCGGCAGCCTGGGTCGGGCCGAATATCTTCAGTCCGGCAACATGGAAAGCATCGACGATACCCGCCGCCAACGGGGCTTCCGGGCCAACCACGGTAAGCTCGATGTGCTCGCGTTTTACGAATTCGATGAGTTCGGAAATGGCGGTGATGGCGATGTTTTCCACCCCTTCTTCCAGCGCCGTGCCCGCATTTCCGGGCGCGACGTATACCTTCTGTACCTTGGCACCCTGCGCCAAGCGCCATGCCATTGCGTGTTCGCGACCGCCGTTACCGATGACTAGAATTTTCATAAAGACCTCAAACCTATCGTAGATTGAGTTAGCAGAGTTTTGCGTAACCCGAATGCTTATAATGGAACAGAATCGTCGTAGAGCGTTTCCGGTGCAATATCAAGTTCACCCGGCCAAATCACTGTTCCATAAGCGACAGATGCGCGATGGAACAACTGCTCAGAGGCAATACGACTCCAGGGACGCATGGCCAATAAAGGTTTCATATCAAAACGCCGATGCTCGCCATTCTGAAAACTCAGATCAAGCTGAAAGTCCGGTGTGGTTTTTACATTCACAACATCGAGTAACATTTGAAGCTCCCTACATTTTCATGCAGCCATGCGTTCAAAAGAGAAATTGGGCAAATCTACTCGTTCGGTTGCATGTTCGATGGTGATGCCGCAAATCTTACCGCTCGCATCTAGATCAAGCAGCGTGTTCTCATCGACATCGTTGGTTTCAGCAACCATTGCCTCGCGCAACTCAATGTAAAGTGTGTCGGTATCTTGGAAGTATTTAATCTTCATCACTGTAACTCCTGTCGAAGAAAGCATTGTGAATGGTTTCGCCATCATCAAGCAGAATAACACGGAGAAACTTTCCGTCGGCTTCGGAAATCGAAGCCCAGCGACGGATGCGGCCATCCGCTTGAATTACTTGCTTGGCTGGATGATCTATCACTTGTTGTATCCATTCAAGCTGAACGCCAGTTCTATCAGGTCGGAGACGCATCGTATGAAAATATTGTGTGAATTTCACAGCAATACCTTATCAATGACGGAAATGTCTGAAGCCGGTAAAGACCATCGCCAAGCCATGTTCGTCCGCCGCTGCGATGACTTCTTCATCACGCATGGAACCGCCGGGCTGAATGACGGCTTTTGCACCCGCCGCCGCCAGCACGTCGATGCCGTCGCGAAACGGGAAGAAGGCGTCGGATGACACGACGGAATCAACCAAGCTCATGCCCGCATTTTGTGCCTTGATGCTGGCGATGCGCGTACTGTCCACGCGGCTCATCTGGCCTGCGCCCACGCCCAGTGTCTGGCCGTTTTTGCAGAACACGATGGCGTTGGATTTCACATACTTTGCCACGCGCCATGCGAACAGCAGATCGGTTAACTGTTGTTTGCTCGGCTGCACTTTGCTCACCACTTTGAGTTGCGCCAGTTGCACGTTGAGCGCATCCGGTGTCTGCACCAGCAGACCGCCGCTCACGCGCTTCACGTCGTACTGGTTGTGTGCATTGGACAGCGGCACGGTGAGCACGCGCACGTTCTGTTTCGCTGCTGTCACTTTCAAAGCGGCCTCGGAAGCCGAAGGCGCGATGATGAGTTCGACGAACTGGTTGGCGGTGATCTGTGTGGCGCTCTCTGCATCCAGTTCGCGGTTGAAGGCGATGATGCCGCCGAACGCGGAAGTGGTGTCGGTGGCGTAAGCCAGTTTGTAGGCATTCAGCGCAGTGTCTGCGATCGCCACACCGCAAGGGTTAGCGTGTTTGACGATGACGCAGGCGGGTTGGTCGAACGTCTTTACAAGTTCCCACGCCGCATCGGCGTCGCCGATGTTGTTGTAGGAAAGTTCCTTGCCTTGCAACTGGGTGTAGTCGGAGATGCCACCCGCCACCGGGTTGAGGTCGCGGTAGAACGCGGCGTGCTGATGCGGGTTCTCTCCGTAGCGCATGTCCTGCACTTTGGCGAAGTTGAAATTGATTTGTGCGGGGAACTCGCTCTTGGCGCCGTCGCTGCTGATCGTGGTGAGGTAGTTGCTGATCATGCTGTCGTAAGCGGCGGTGTGCGAGAACGCCTTCTTCGCCAGATCGAAACGCGTGGCTTCGCTCACCGCGCCCTTGTTGGTTTGCATCTCGGCCAGCACATCGGCGTAGTCGGTCGGGTCGGTGACGATGGCGACGTGTGCGTGGTTCTTCGCTGCGGAGCGCACCATGGTCGGCCCGCCGATGTCGATGTTCTCGATGGCATCTTCCAATGTGCAGCCGGGCTTGGCGATGGTTGCCGCGAACGGATACAGATTCACCACCACCAAATCAATTGTCGGAATGTCGTGCTTCTTCAGCGTGGCCACATGCTCGGGCAAATCGCGGCGCGCCAGAATACCGGCATGCACTTTCGGTTGCAGCGTCTTCACGCGACCGTCGAGCATTTCGGGGAAGCCGGTGTAGTCCGCGACTTCGGTGCAGGGCACGCCGTTGTCGGCGAGCAATTTTGCCGTGCCGCCGGTGGACAAAATCTTCACGCCAAGTTGATGCAGGCCTTGGGCGAATTCGAGGACACCGGATTTGTCCGATACGCTGATGAGTGCTTGTGTGATGGTTGCCATTTTATTTCCGAAGGTTACGATTTAATTTTATGGTTCATCAGACTTTCCCGTGGGTAACCTGAGCCGGATACAGATCAAGGCCGCCGCAATGGAAATAGATGGCGATCTTGAAATGGTCACGGTT
>WSYA01000065.1 GCA_009773615.1 Gallionellaceae bacterium | reverse complement strand
TCCATGTTCGTGATCGCATCCTTCAGTAACGTTTCTCTGCACTATTTCGATGACTTGCCAGATCATTTATTTCGGGTGATTTTTAGAGGTGCCCTAATGTGTGTGATTATGTTC
This sequence comes from Gallionellaceae bacterium, assembly GCA_009773615.1. Classification (GTDB taxonomy): domain Bacteria; phylum Pseudomonadota; class Gammaproteobacteria; order Burkholderiales; family Gallionellaceae; genus PALSA-1006. Next base: position 8,592 of record WSYA01000065.1, on the reverse strand, counting down.
ATGCCCAACAGTAGCGTGTGGGGCTGCGTCTTGCTCGGCATGGACATCGGGTAAAGCCATCACACCAAGGCCATGGCGATACACCAGCTCGGCACCGTGCCAAGCTGTGCTCACCACCAGCAGCCATGCAGCAATCAGCAAAATTAGAAAAATTTGTGATGGCATCTTGCCGGAACGGCTGCGCCACACATCCCAAACCGTAAGTGCAAGCAATACGGCCAAGGTACTTGCCGCCCAATTGCGATGCAGAGTCATGGCAGCGTGACTCACCTCGTCATGCTCGACGCTGTTGTAAGCGAACCAGCCAAACATGGCGGCGATAACCGCAAACAACGCCGCGCCCCATAACATCCAGCGCCCGGTAATCAAGCACTGTACCGCCCATGATCTGTTTTTGTACGCAGAACCGATGGCGATAAAAATTACGGCAGCCGTGGCAAATGCAATTGGAAAATGTACTAATGCCGGGTGCCAATTTGGAATAATCTCAATCATGTTCGCCTCCTCAAAAATTCTTTGTTTAGTGCGGATGTTCGGGTGATGTTGCCGAGCCGGATTCTGCCGTTGGTGCAGTTCCCATTGGTTTTTCGTCATGCCCAGCAGCGTGACCCATTCCGGCCATGCCCATGTGCCCGCTGACCAGCCAGACAGCCGCCATCATCACGACCATCACCACCAACATGACTTCTCCTTTTTGATATTCCCTCATCGCTTCCTCCTGTTTCGTGTGGTGCATGAAAAAGTCATGCGCTTTTGGCACGGGTTACTCGACTGAAAATACATATGGCGCTTTTCCGTCTTTTGGAACGGCATAAATAGTCAGCGTTCCTTTTTTCATTTCGCCCATTCCCGGCGAATTCATCGGCATGCCGGGGGCGCTGATGCCGGTGAGGGCGGGTTTTTCTTTGAGTAGCTTGCGAATGGCGTTAACCGGAACATGCCCTTCGACCACATAGCCATCGATCAGAGCCGTATGGCAACTGGCGATATGGGACACGCCGTAACGTTTCTTGACGGCATCCATATCGGACTCATTTACGGCCTTCACCGCAAAACCGTTCTCGCGCAAATATTCCACATATTTCTCGCAGCAGCCGCAAGTCGGACTTTTATAAAGCGTCACTGCCGTTGCGGCTTGTGCTGCGTTCATGCTTGCGAGGGCTAGTGTTAGGGAGAGCATCAGTTGTTTAAAAATGTTCATATTGTTTCTTTCATAAGGTGGAATTATCAGGGACATTTTTTGTGTGAACGCTCTGGAGTTCATTGCTTGCCTCGCGTAATACGTGCAGCGCCGAGCGCAAAAAGAGTGCGGCAAGTGCCAGTCCAATCAGGATGTCAGGCCAGCCGGAACGGGTGAGCCACACGCCCACGGCGGCAAACAAGACCGAGACATTCGCAATGATGTCGTTGCGGGAACACAACCAAACCGAACTCATATTGATGTCATCCGCGCGATGCCGCCAGAGCAGAAGAAAGCACGTGCCATTCGCGGTAAGTGCCAGCAAGCCGATTGCCCCGATAGTCTCGAACATGGGAAGCTGCGGATAAGCAATCCGGTAAATCGCTTGCCCGAGGACGAAGAAGCCAAAGGCCGCCATGATGATTCCTTTGAGCAGTGCCACCCTGGCTTTCATGGTAGCGCTGCGTGCGACCACGTAGAGACTGAAGCCATACACCATGGCATCGCCCAGCATATCCAGCGAATCCGCCACCAGCGAGATCGAGTTGCCGAGCAGTCCCGCCGTGAGTTCTACGACGAACATGACGGCATTGATGCCCAGCACTATCTTGAGTGTCGAGCTTTGGCGGCCACGCAGCGCATCGATCTCGCATGTTTTGTCATTGCAACAATCATCCATTATCTACCCCTTAATATTGTTCAAAACGCCTGTCGGCTTTGCGCCGGGTAGCACTGAACGCAGGTGAAGGGAGGGCACGACAACCCTGTTAAGCATGGTCGAAGAAATCAGCCCGCAGATTCCGATCATTACTTTTTCTCCCCGCTATGAAATTGAATTTCACGTGTCTTCAGCAACGCGTAGATCACCGGAATCACCAACAGTGTCAACACTGCGGAGGAGATCATGCCGCCGACCATGGGTGCGGCAATACGGCGCATCACTTCCGAGCCGGTGCCGCTGCTCCACAGGATGGGAAGCAACCCCGCCATAATCGCGACTACGGTCATCATCTTCGGGCGCACACGTTCCACTGCGCCGCGCATAATGGCCGCGTGCAGATCGTTTGCGGCCGGCTTGCGGCCTTCATTGGCACAGTGTGATTGAACTTCCTGCCACGCTTGCTCCAAGTAAATCAACATCACCACGCCGGTTTCCGCCGCCACCCCCGCCAGCGCAATAAAACCCACCGCCACGGCGACGCTCAAGTTGTAATCAAGCAGCCATAATAGCCACACGCCGCCGACCAGTGCGAATGGCACGGATAGCATCACTACCAGCGATTCGGTGACGCGTTTGAAATTGAGATACAGCAACAAAAAGATGATGAGCAGCGTGATGGGAATGACGATTTTCATCTTCGCGGTGGCGCGTTCCATATATTCGAACTGTCCGCTCCAAGTGGCGTAGTAACCCGGCGGAAACTTCACCTGATCGGACACGGCACGGCGTGCATCTGCCACGTAGGAGCCAATGTCGCGTCCGCGAATGTCCACGAAGATATAAGCTGAAAGCAGGGCGTTCTCGGTACGGATAGCCGGGGCACCTTTGCTGACGCTGACTTTGGCAAGTTGCCCGAGCGGGATCATCGCACCGTCCATGCTTGGCACCAGCACGGCTTCGGCGATCTGTTGCTGGTTTGCGCGCAATTCGCGCGGGTAACGTACCGTCACGCCAAAACGTTCCCGTCCCTCCACTGTCGTGGTCACCATTTCGCCACCCAGTGCGGTAGAAATGACCTCCTGCAAGTCGCCAACGGCCATGCCGTAGCGCGCTAGTGCCATGCGATCCGGTTCGATATTGAGGTAAAAACCACCCGTGAGGCGCTCGGCAAAAGCGCTAGTTGTGCCCGGGATAGTTTTGACGACAGCCTCGATTTCTTTGGCGAGCTGTTCCATCTCCTCCAGATTTTTGCCGAATACCTTGATGCCTATCGGTGTGCGAATGCCGGTGGCAAGCATGTCGAGACGCGCCTTGATAGGCATTGTCCACGAATTCGCTACACCGGGAAATTGCAGCGCTTTATTCATCTCGGCGATCAATGTGTCGATGGTCATGCCGCGCCGCCATTCCTCCTGCGGCTTGAGGTTGATGACCGTCTCGAACATCTCCAAGGGTGCGGGGTCGGTAGCCGACTGTGCGCGTCCGGCCTTGCCATATACAGACATCACTTCGGGGAAGCTCTTGATGATCTTGTCTTGCGTTTGCAGCAACTCAGCCGCCTTGGTCACCGACATGCCGGGCAATGAAGCGGGCATAAACAGTAACGTGCCTTCATTCAGCGTCGGCATAAACTCGCTGCCCAATCGTGCTGCCGGGTAAACGGACAATACCAAAGCCAGCAGCGCGACGATAAGGGTCGTCTTTTTACGTTGCAGCACCGCAGTGATGAGAGGACGGTAGCCCGCGATCAACCAGCGGTTCAGCGGATTTTGCGCCTCCGGTTTGATGTGGCCGCGTATGAATAGCAACATCAGCACAGGTACCAGCGTGAGAGAAAGCAAGGCCGCGCCCGCCATGGAAAAAGTCTTGGTGAAAGCCAGCGGTGAGAACATGCGTCCTTCCTGCGACTCCAGCGTGAATACCGGCAAGAACGACACCGTGATGATGAGCAGCGAGAAGAACAGCGCCGGGCCGACTTCCTTGCACGCCGCAATCATCGCTTCCGTGCGCGATTCGCCTTCCTTCAGGCGTTCCAGATGTTTGTGTGCGTTTTCAATCATCACGATGGCGGCATCCACCATCGCGCCGATGGCAATGGCAATTCCGCCCAGGCTCATGATGTTGGAATTCAGTCCCAGTGCGCGCATGGCAATGAAAGAAATCAATACGCCGATGGGCAGCATCACGATGGCGACCAGCGCGCTGCGCGCATGCATCAAGAACACCATGCATACCAGCGCGACGATCAGGCTTTCTTCCAGCAGCGTGCTTTTCAATGTTTCGATGGCGCGATGGATCAGATCGGAACGGTCATATACCGAAGCTATTTTTACTCCGTCCGGCAAGCCGGGAGCGATTTCGGCGATTTTTTCCTTGATGTTGTGAATGACTTCCAATGCGTTTTGACCGTAGCGGGCCATGACGATGCCGGAGACGACTTCGCCCTCGCCGTTTAATTCGGTCAGCCCGCGCCGTTCATCCGGCCCCAGTTCGACACGGGCAATGTCGCGCAGTAGCACCGGTGTGCCGCTCTCCGCTTTCACCACCAGATTTTCAATGTCGCTTTTGCCGCGCAGATAGCCTTTGCCGCGCACCATGTATTCGGTCTCCGCCATCTCCACCACGCGCCCGCCGACATCGCGGTTCGAGTCGCGGATAACCTGCGAAACCTTGTTCAATGGAATACCGTAAGCGCGCAGCTTGAAGGGGTCGACCGTCACCTGATATTGCTGCACGAAACCGCCGATGGAGGCGACTTCCGCCACGCCGTGCGCCTTGGTGAGCTGATAGCGCAGATACCAGTCCTGCATGGTGCGCAGCTCGGCAAGATTATGTTTCTCGCTGAGTAGCGCGTACTGATATACCCAGCCCACACCGGTCGCATCCGGCCCCAGTTGCGGCGCGACATTTTTCGGCAACCGTCCCGCGATGCTGTTGAGATATTCCAGCACGCGCGAACGCGCCCAATAGATGTCCGTACCATCCTCGAAAATCACATACACGAACGATGCGCCGAAGAATGAGAAACCCCGTACTACTTTGGATTTCGGTACGGCCAGCATCGCGGTGGTGAGCGGGTAGGTCACCTGATCTTCCACCACTTGTGGTGCCTGTCCGGGATACTCGGTATAGACAATCACTTGCACATCGGACAAATCCGGCAGTGCATCCAACGGTGTTTTGACCAGCGCATAAATGCCCGCCAGCGTGATGAATAAGGTGGCGAGGAGCACCAGAAAACGGTTGCGTGCCGACCAGTCAATAATGGTATTTAGCATGTCAGTGTCCCGCGTGTTGTTGGTTCTGCGCGTTATTCTGCGGCGCAGCTTGCAGCTTGGTAATCACCCATTCGCCCGGTTTGCGCTCAACGATCTCGAAGGTGATCGCGCTGCCCGTTTGAATACCGGTTAGCAGCGATGAATTGGCGAGCGCAAAATCCATGGTCATGCCCGGCCAACCCAGCGCTGCAATCGGCTCATGCGTGATGCTTGCCATGCCGTCGGCCTTGACGGCTTTCAATACGCCTTGTGCCGGATGTCCCGTTACGGCGGGCTTGGGTTGCGCGCCCGTCACTTGCGTGATGTGTCCCGCTTGCTCTGCGACTGGCGGTGTGGGGGTCTTTGCCTCGGCTTGCGGCACATTATCAGCGTGTGCGTGCCCGAAACTCCCGAGCGCCGCTTTGAGGTTGCTTTCCGCGTCAATGAGAAAATTGGCGCTCGTCACGACAAGTTCGCTTTCGTTCAAGCCATTCAGCACGGCGACGTGTTCTTCGCTACGCGTACCCAATTGCACGACTCTGGGCTGGAAGCGCCCCTCGGCTATTTGCACCAGCACCACTTGGCGTGTGCCGCTGTCGATCACGGCGGAGAGCGGTATGGTCAATGCAGGTGGCATGGCTTCGGCGATGACAACGCTGGCATACATGCCGGGACGCAGGCGCGCCTCTTTGTTCGGGAGCTCCACGCGCACACGCACGGTGCGGGTTTTGTCGTTCAGCACCGGGGCGATGAAGCTGACCTTGCCGGAAAATTTTTCCTGCGCATAGGCATCGACTTTGACATCCACGGTCTGCCCGACATGCAAAACGCCCTGATCCTGCTCGGCCACTTCGGCTTGCAGCCACACGCTGGACAGATCGGCGAGTTTGAACAGCACTTCGCCGGGAGCGAAACGCGCGCCAGACACGGCCATCTTTTCGATCACCACACCGTCGATGGGCGAGCGCAAGATCAGATGCGCCGTGCCGTGCTGCAAGTGTTCCAAATCTTGCGGCGCAATCTGCCAATTGTCCAGACGGCTGCGCGCGCTTTTTTCCACTTCGGCCAAACCGGACTCGTGCGCCAGCTGCACTTCGCGTGCGGCACTTTCCAGCTCCGGGCTGTACACGGTGAGCAGCGGCTGTCCGCGTGTGACGCGTTGCCCGGTTGCATTCACCTGTAGTTGCTGCACCCAGCCTTCAAAACGCGGCGATACCCATTGCTGTTTGCGCTCGTCCACTTCGAGCATGCCCGTGGCACGCACGTTATGCGTCAAAGCGCGGCGCTGCACCGTTTCGGTACGCACGCCCAGCAGCTGCACTTTTTCCGGTGAAATTGTAACAGTGCCGCTGCCCGTATCTTCGCCCGCGTAGACCGCCACATAGTCCATGCCCATGCTGTCCTGCTTGGGCACGGGCGATGTGTCCGGCAAGCCCATCGGATTGCGGTAGTACAAGATTTTGCGCTCGACTTGCGCCTTGCTTGCTGTCACCTCGGGGACAGCCTGATGTTTGCCGAAATAGAAACTGCCTGCACCAACAAACGTCAGCGCCAGTAGCGACAAAGTGAATTTAGAAATATTTTTCATAGCGGTTCTCCTAACAGGCGTTCGATTTCAGCGAGATGAATTTGTTGGTTGGTGAGCGCGTCGAGCTCGTCCAGTTTGTTGCGCTGCACTTCGCGCCGCGCTTGCCATAAAGTGGCGTAATCCAGACGGCCATTCTGGTAGGCGGCAAGCGCACTCTTGAATGCCATCACGACCAGCGGCATAGTCTGTTGGCGGATTAGCAGCAACTGTTCCGTGCTCGCCATCAATGCCGCCTTGTGTTCGCCGAGCTCGGCGGTCAGATTTTGCTCCAAGGCCTGTTCGCGCGCTTGGCTGGCGCGCAAATTTTCATCAGCTTCGTGGCGGTGGGCGCTGTGTGAACTTTGTTGTAGCGGGATGGTGAATTCCAGCATGGCATCCCAACTGCTCACGCCATTGCCGCGTTGCACGGGAGATACAGCCACGACGAAATCGGGCGTTTGATTCTTGCGCGCCATGGCAACCTCGCCCTGCGCGGCTGCACTCAATGCCGTCTGTTTCGACAATTGCGGACTGGATGCGTGCAGGCGTTGTTGCAACTGTGTTTCATTCAGCGCGTTTGCCGACGGCAGTTCTGGCAAGAGCTGCGGCGCAGCCAACGGCGCATCGCTGTTGCGGTTCAGCAAAGCATTCAAACGGGCCTGTGCTTTGCGGTACTCGGCCTGTAAAGAAAAATTTTCAGAATTCAGCGCGGCAGCGTCGAGCTGCGCTTTCACCCATTCCTGTTGGCTGCCCAATCCGCGCTCGTAGCGCGATTGCGCAAGTTTGCTGGCGCTGGCAGCGAAGGCGCTCAATTCCGCGTTCAGCTGCATGGCGTAAAAAGTGCGGTAGTAGCGGGCGAAGGTAAGTTTTAGCTGAGCGCACAATTCGGCACTGACAGCCTGTTGCTGCGCTTTTGCCAAACTCGCATTGGCTGTCGCAGTTTGCTTTTGTGCATCGCGTTTGCCCCAGCCGGGAATGGGCTGCAGCACGGAATATTTAACCGCCGCAACCCGGCTCGGGTTGAGTGTCACCCCGTTCGCCTGATTGATGTCCTGCCACTCGATACGTACGCTGGGGTCGGGTAATGCGCCGCTTGCGGCTGCTCGCTGTTCGGCGGCGCTGCTGTCCAGTTGCGCGGCGTTCAGCTCGGTGCTGTTCAGCTCAAGGTATTGCCACAGTCCGGCGACATCCGCACCTGGAAGCTCGGCTGCTGCGACAGGCGCGATGCCCAAAATACTGGTGATGCTTAGAAGAATGAAAAGTCTTCCCATGATATTTCTCCGATTGCGCCGTGTGTTCACGGCAAAACGAGGCGAGAAACGCGCGCGACCGAACTCCGCTGCGGAGCGGTCAGGCGCTGGGGAAGATTAAATCTGATAGGTGCAGAAGCGGATGGAAACGGGCGGGCCGGTATCCAGCGCCACACGCGAGGTGAAATACGATGGTGCGACAGTAACTTGTGTGGGTGCGTCCACTACCAGTATTGCGATATTAGGTGCTACGAAGGTGTGTGAACTTTGATCGACGTTGACCTGATCCCCTTGCGTGCAATGGGCAAGGCAGGCATTGGCATTGGAGGAAGCTTCCTCATGGCAGGGCATTTCTGTCGCTTCTGCATCCTTGACCGCAAATGCCTGAGTGGCAGTTCCGCGCAGCACATCACACGCGTTGGCCGCGACCACGCCTTGCGCGAACAGCGCCAGCCCGAGCATCAGGCGAGCGATCCAGCGTGTTGTGTGCGATGAGAGTTTCATGATGTGTTTTGAGCCAAGCTCGGGTTGTTACGCTGCAAACTGTATCTGAATATTCGGCGTTTGGGAATACATACATTAAGGCTACGCTGAACAAGCCTCGCATTTTCAAGATTCAAATTGCGAAATATGCGTGATCGCGCAACAAGACGAGTTCAGCCCGTTTTGTTTACCCT
>WSYA01000064.1 GCA_009773615.1 Gallionellaceae bacterium | reverse complement strand
TTTGTTCAGTGGTGACTTGGCGGGTTACGCGATGAGTGAGCGCATGACAAAAAATCTGATCACCCGATCCCTCTTTCGCGGGGTCGCAGAAAAACGCCCTCCACGCGGATTGATCCACCACTCGGACCGTGGTAGCCAGTATTGTGCCGAGGGATATCGGGCGATACTGGATCAGTTCGGCATGGTCGCGGCGAGGTAATTGTTACGACAACGCAAACAGGCTCGACTGGGCTGCTTGTCGCCAGTCGCTTTTGAACACCAGTTCTATGAAAAAAGACTGGCTGCATAATCCCGTTCGTATCCATTTTTAACAACTGACCTTAGTTTCAGCAACAACTAGTAAGGTGCATTCCATTCACCATAATTATCAGGGGTATACTCTACTGAATTACCGTTCCGTTTCCTTCAGCATCCACATGACATGAACGAAAGAATCCTGCGCCTCCGCGCGCAGCGAGGCGATCAAATTGTCCAGATGGCTTCGGTTGTGGTTCGAGTTGCGCGCGAAGGTCTGAAACAGTTGGATGACCAGCTCTTCATTCAGGCCCTTGTGTTTTGCGGCCATGCCGACCAGCAGCACTTGAATGACGGAGAGGTTGCATACCAGTTCGCGGTACAGGTCGAGATATGCTCCGCGCGTGAAGGGGAACAAGCGGGTGATCACCTGGTTCACCAGATAATTCTCAAAGATGTATTCCTTGTTGTGGAAGAACGGGCGGTAAAACGCCTCATAGCTTTGCTGGTAGCGGCGAGACATTGCGCCATCCGTTGCGGATTCGTTTCCGGCGGAAAGCCCCTCGGCGGCGGCAAGCAGACATTCCTGAAAGCGCACCGAGGCTCTGTCCGTCAATGACTGTTCGATGAGCTTGGTAACAACTTCAAGTTTGCGCGGAATGTTCGGGTCGATCTGCGCAAACTGGGCTTCGAGTTGTGCCGGGCGTGAGAGCATGCCGATGAAAGATTCAAGCGTGGGCAACAGCGCTGAGGCGTGGGCAAAATCTTTGGAAAAAGCGATTTCGTTGACCTCTTCCAACAGAAAGCCGAGCAACATCACGCGCGCGCCCAGACTGATTTCGCGGAATTGTAGAATCGCGATGATGACGATGCGAAAATCGTTCAACACGGCGATTTGTTCGGGGTCTCCCTCGCCCTGAAAAGGGAAGCGGTAGGAGGTGAACGGCCTGTCGTCGATTGCGGGATCCGGGGCAATTTTTATAAATTGTATCGGCTGCGGATTTAACAGGATGAGCCGTGCCGCCTCCGGGCAGGAGATGCCGAGTGCGTTCTCGCGCTGCGATCCGAACTGGTTGAGATAGCGCGGATAAAGCCGGCAGGTATCGCTGAGTCCCTGCGCCCCCATGTGGCCGTGAATCGCGCATAGCTTGTCTTGCTGCAAGAAATAGCATTCCCCGTCCGGCTGCATTTTCATCATACCGAAATTGTTTTTATTGTCGGCGCTGGGCAGTGTGTTTTTACTGATCGCGAGTTTAAACAGCGGCGCTAATTCCGGCTGTTTGTTCTGCTGGTATTTTTGATAGGTGTCGTAATCGACGCTCACATCCCACCAGCCGCTGCAACAGGTGTCTTCGCACTTGGAGCCGGTGCAAACAAATTTCGGGTAATAGTCTGGAACGCTGATTTTTTGCATACGTGAACCTCGGGTCATTCGTTTTTTTCTTGGATAGTACTGCCGGTAAAATCATCCCGCGCGTTTAACGGCTGGGACAGCGCTTTGCGACGATGCAATAATTTATTGATGCTACCCACGATTATTTGGCCGCTTCGGTATTCGGTGAAGATTCGAACCAGCGTTCATACATGCCGTAATAGGCGTCTTCCAATACACACGCAAGATTTTTTGCATCGCATAACGGGCTGCGCGCCATCACATCGCGCTGGGAAACGCGCAGCTTCTTGCGCAACTCCGAGTTGCGGGCAAGAGCGATAACCTTGTCGATGTATTCGATCTCGGAGCGCGCGATCCATTCGCTGTGTCCGATGGCGTCCAGCATCGAGGCAGCAAAGCGTGCGCCGACATGCTCTCCCAATAAATGTATGACGGGCACTCCCATCCACAACGCGTCGCAAGTCGATGTTCCGCCGCCGTGTCCGCCCACCGGGTCGAGAGCAATATCTACCCGATCGTGTTGCGCCATGTAATCCGCCCAGTCCGAGCCGGGTTGCAGTTCGATGCGCTCTGCGTCGATGCCGTACGCGGCCAGCTCGGCCAGAATGCGCTGGCGGTTGCCCGCGTCGGCGATATCCTTATTCTTGAGCAACAGGCGACCTTCGGGGAGCGCATGCAGCACTTGCGCCCACAAGCGCAACGTCTGCGGGGTGATCTTGCCCAGATTGTTGAAGCACCCCAAGCGGATAGTGCCAGCGACGGCGGGATGCCAGTTGATGGCAGGTGCGGCGGCGATGGTTTGGTAAGACAGCCAGGTACGCGGAAGCCGCCACACTTGCTCGCCCATTTCCGACAAGCCCGTGCTGGCGAAATACATATACGTCGCCTGCACCGGTGCGGCGCGGTGTGCAAAAACGCCGAGGCGATTGTGTGCCGAATGACCGGAGAGGTCGATGAGCACGTCGATGCCGTCCGCCGCGATGCGCTCGCATACCGCGAGGTCGGACATGCCCGCTACAGGCAACCAGTGATCCACCAGCTTATTCAGACGTTCGGTAACGTCATCGCGCGCATGGTTGTTCGAGTAGGCGAAGAGCTCGATGCGGGCATGATCGTGTTGCGCGAATAACTGCTCTGCAAAATAACTGGTGGCATGTTTGCGAAAATCGCCGGAAACATAAGCCACTTTCAAACGCCGACNNNACCGGCCAGCGGCAAACGCGCGAATTTTTTTCCCCGCGCGGCTTGTCTGATCTGCGGCGGCAAACAAGTGCGCCCCCATTTACGCGCTTGCGTCAGGTATTGCGCGGGTGAAATGCTGGCGTGGTAACCCTGAAGAAAAAGCAAATTGCTATAGGCGTTGGCATAGCCCGGTTTAATTGCAAGCGCTTTTTGATAGCACTCGACGGCGGCATCCAAGCGGCCTTGCGCGCGCAGCGCATTGCCCAGATTGCAGTAGCCCTCGGCGAAATCCGGTTGAAGTTCGAGTGCGCGGCGATAGCTGGCAATCGCGGCATCGAGTTTGTCCTGCGCCTGCAAAGCGATGCCCAAGTTGTAATGGGCTTCGGTCATTTCGGGGTTGATCGCGAGAGTGCGTTGGTAGCTGGCAACGGCGGCATCCAATTTTCCCTGTGCCAACTGTGCCGCTCCCAGATTGCAATGCGCCTGCGCATAGTCGGCAAAGAGCGCAATCGCGCTCTGGTAATGCCCGATGGCGGCATCAAGTTCGCCGCGCTCGTTCAGTGCCGCCCCCAGATTGAAATGCATTTCGGCGAGTCCGGGTGCAATGGCCAGCGCACTGCGGTAACAAGCAATGGCCTGATCCAGTTCGCCCAACGCGCGCAATGTATGCCCCAGATTGCTGTGCGCCTCGACATGATTCGGGGTCAGCGCGAGTGCCTGACGATAGCTGGCAACGGCATCCGCCAATTGCCCCTGCGTCTGCAAAGCATGGCCGAGGTTGTAATGCAAAACTGCGTTGTTCCGGTCGATGGCCAGCGCCTTGCGGAAGCAGGCGATGGCTTCTTCGTATTTGCCTTGCGCCTGTAGCACGATGCCCAGATTGCAGTGAAAGATCGGGGAGCCCGGATTGGCGTGTATTGCCAGATTGATGAGGTCGCAGGCGAGGGTGTGATCGCCTACCTGATGGGCCAGCATGCCGAGCAGGTGTAGTGCATCGGGATGGTCTGGATTTTCATGGAGCGCTTGCTGGTAAGCTTCATTGGCCTGTTCCAGCCGACCTGCCCGATGGTGCGTCAGCCCAATTTGTATGGATTGATCAGCCGTCCGGTTGTGCATTATTTCGTTGCAGAAACATTCAGCGTGGCACGTATATTTTTTTCCAACGATTGAATCGAGTTGCCTGCCAGATAGCTAAAAGAGACCTGCAATTCGTCGCCCGCTTTTGCGGTGATCGGGCGAGCCAGAGGCAACACCAGATAGTCGATGACCCAATCGATGGTAGTGGCGTGCAACTGATCAATGGCCAAAACATTTTTGGTGAAGAAGCGCAGCGCATTCACCGCGCCATCCTGTTCCAGCTTGAAAGTACCTTCCCATGTGATTTCGCGCGAGGTTGGCTGGCTGATATCCAGAACGCTGTAAGTCTGGGGCGGAGCCAACTCTATGGATCCGGGATGTTCTGCATACACGCGCTGAAACTGAATGATGGGGGCGTGAAAACCGGAAAAATTGTAGTCCTGTTGCAAAGGCTGCACCGCCATGATGACCGCAGTGGGAATAAACACCGGCAGCTTATCGCCGAAGCGTTGGCGGTAACGGGCCTTGAATGCCTCGATCATCTCCACCTGTTTTTCGCGCAGCATGGCAACGTGGATCATTTCGCAAATGACGACATCAACAGGCTCGGGCGGCAGGTATTCGAAAGCATCCGCGTGGATCACTTCGACTTTGTGACCGTTCGGGTTGAGCGCCAGAAAGCGGCGCGATTCGGTGACCAGATCGGGGTTAAATTCCACGCACCAGACTTTGCTGGCTTTGGCTGCGGCGTAATTTGACATCACACCGGTACCGCCGCCGAGTTCGAGCACTTTCGCGCCCTCGAAAACTGTAAATTCGATGGCCGCTTTGAAATTGTCCATGCGGTTTTTATCCATCAACATATTGTGATGGTAGTGCAACGGAATAAACTGCCCCAGATAATGCGGCTCCGCTGCGTCCTCGTGCAATGTGGTCATAGGTATATCCGCCGACGTTAAAATTTGACGCGTATTATCCTGTAAAAATCCCCGCCTGCGGATTCAATCGCTGCTTTCCGACTCATCTATTGGCACCCGTCACGGCAGCTTGACGCTGCATTTGCGCAACATACCGCTGTAACGGCAAGGTCGTCTCCCTGCCCGGCTTGACGAATACGCAACCCGCGCGCCGGTTCACTTTGCCAGCACGGCTGGTGACATCGAATATATTTTTAACCTGAAGCGTGGCGGTCAATGTGCCGACCTCCGGCAGATTGATCTCGCAATCGGGATAAATATTTCCGGGTCTCAACTCAAAATCTTTTTCCTGGCACAAAAGGGAAAGTCCGCCCACGCTGATGTCCGCGACCTTCGCTTCGTGTTTGATGTGCCGTTCATTTTGCGACGGATTGAGGACGCATTTAAGCGGGTGCTGCGGCAACGCGTCGAGACGATAATAATCGCGGCGCTGCAAACGCAACAACTGCTGCGGCAGCGGCAGGAAAATGGCGTTGCCACTCTCGTAAGCAACCTGCCACGGCGTGGTCGCAACAAATTGAACCTTGGTATTGTTATGGGTGCTCACAAAGACGATTTCGTCGCTATTGAGAAGGTGACGGTTGTCCGTCGATCTAGAGGCCGGATCTATCCATATCCCCTCTTTATTCACCGCCAGCACCATCGTCAGAACAAAGTTTTTTCTCGCCTCGTAGTACAAAGCGCTGCGCGTACTGCGCTCGCAAATCGTTTGCAGAATATTTTGAATCTCGGCTTTTGAATGAATGAGGAAATTGCTGTCGGTGCCATCTGAAAACGCTTCTATTTTGAGCGGAATTTCTTTTTCTTTAAGCATGATACGGCCTCCATCCAGATAAATATTTTACGAATTTCACCGCCCCGAATGCTCGAAGGCTAGCGTAATTTTATCTGGGGCCACCGGATCTAATGTCTGGAATAGAAGGGATTTCCCTGTGCTCCAAACGGTATAGCCAAGCCAGCAGCTCGGCCACGGCGAGGTACAGCTCGGGCGGGATATGCTCGTCCAGTTCCACCTGCATCAGCATCCCCACCAAATCTTCCGATTCGTGCACGAATACGCCGTGCTCCTTCGCGCGTTCGATGATCGCTTTTGCGATGATGCCCCTGCCCCGGGCCACGACCTTGGGCGCCGCATCGCCGCTTTGATAGGCGAGCGCCACCGCCATCTGGCGCTTGTCAGGGTTTGTCATGGAAAGCCACCAGCGCGCTGGAGACATGGATGCCGCGCTCGGACAGTGCGGCGGTTAACTGAGAAGCGGTCGTGCCGAGCAGCGTGCGCGTCTGGTCGCCCGTCGCATCGAGGGTGATGCTCAGGCCGCGACTGTTGAAGCGCAACATCGCGGCCACTTCGCCCAAATTGGGCAGCTCCATCCGAATCTGCGTGGCCCACTGCCCTCCCGCCTCCTCGTATCCCGATGCACTTGGCCGGGGAGTTTCTTCGTGTATTTCCCAGTCCATTCTCTGGTTCGGCCATGCCTGACCCTGCCATAGCACCTGACGTGTCTCCAGTGCATTCAGTTGCTGTTGAACCAGTGGCTGTAACTGGCTAGGGATGCCGGATGGCGCGCTCTCGTGCGGCGAGAATGCTTGGCTGGCGGCACTGTTTATACTGCTCGATGCCATTCTGGATGAATCGGTGAGCAAATTCTGCGGCTCTTGCAGCAATTGCGCGGTGCTGCGCGCACCAGCTATCCATTGCGCCTGATGCGCTTCGTAGAACAAGCCGCTCTGACTGAGAGATTCATGCAGCTTGCCGGCAAGCGCTTTGGTGTCCGGCAGCGCTGTCGTCGCTGCCATCAAGGGTTCGCTGTGCGTGGCGCGCACGTGGGATTTTTCCAGCGGATGCTGCGAGAGCGATGAAAGCAAGAGCGAAGTGTTGCTCAACTGTTCGGGGGTAGAAAGCGGATTGGCGGCAACAGACAGGCTGAAAGTCAGACGCGGCTGCAAAGACATGACTTGCAGTTCCACAACATCGCCGCTCTTGATCCCTGCGGGAAGTTTCATCTGCATCATTTGTTCGAGCACACGAACGTTGAACACGCCGGGACTGACTTCCGCCTGAATTGCCCCCTGCACTTTTTGGCCCAACTCAAACGCGCCTTTGCCGCTGGTGTCCTTGTCCGGCAGCGCGGTGATCAGCGACCTTTCGTTAAGCGAAAGTGCCCTGAGTGTATTGAGAACGTCGGTGGGCAGCATTTTAGTCGTTAGCCTCTAGTCGTTAGGCGTTAGTTAATAAAACAAAGCCGCGAAGCGACGACTGTAACTAGCGACTAACCTCTAACGACTAGAAACTGCCGTAAGCTTTTTGCACGCGATTTTCGCTGCGCGCATTGCCCATGATGCGTTGCAACTGCGCCATCCAAGGCTCGGCCTGACTGCGGATGGCCGCATCGTCGGCCAGTATTTTTTTTATCAGCGCGACTTTTCGCACACGTGTCGCCTCGTTGATGGGCGCGAGATCCAGCACCTTCATTTCGGCTACTTTGGCGCTGGATTGCTCTTCCAGCTCGGAGAGCATATCCCAGTCGCCCTGCGCCGCAGCTTCGCGCATTTTCCCGGTGATGTTGGCCAACGACTCATATTTTTCGATTACGGGATTCATGCCTTACATCCTTCCATAGACCAGCGGCATCTTGGCAGCCGGTTGTTGCGGTGAATTTGTTTGAGGGCGCGCTTCGATCGGGCGTATGCCTTCCCATGCCCCCCTCAAGTCAATCAATAACGTGCTGACCTCATCCAGAATGGCGGTGTCGTTTTTCATATTGGCCACCAGCAGACGTTGGCACATGTAGTCGTACAGATCCGACAGGTTCTGCACCAGCGGCGCTCCCACCTTCATATCCAGACTGGCTTTCAAGCCTTCGTTGATGATCGCGATGGCTTGGCTGATGGACTTGCCTTTGGCCGCAATCTCATTGCGCATCATTTGATTTTTTGCCGAAGCGATGGACAGCAATGCACCCTGATAGAGCATCAAAATCAACTTATGCGGATCGGAAGAATGCGTCTTCGATTCAATCGCGACATTGGAGTAAGCTTTTATGGCTGCAGTCATGTTCATTGTGTTCTCCGCTTACAGTTTTGCGAGTTGTTGTGAGAGGTAAGTGCTGGTCGTATTCATGTTGCTCAGTGTGGCATCTAATTTTGTATATTGCCTGCGATAACGTTCTTCGATTGAAACCAGACGCGCATTGATCGCATCGCGCTCTTTGGATATGCCTTTTACCGTTGCGCTGAGCCCGTCCATCCGTCCGGTGAGCACGCCGGTGTTGCCGAGTGCGGTGTTGACGAAATCGTTGAGCTTGTGGGCATAGCCTTGAGTGTAGTTGATCGTGCCTCTATCCCCGAGTTGACCGCCCGCGATCTGGACTTCCAAACCGGCAGATTTTCCCGTGGTCGACTTTAGCAACTGCCCAGAACCCGTGGCAGCGACGCCTACACCCAGCTCATCCACACCGATCGTGCCCTTCACATCGGCACCGGCAGTGTTAAGCGCAGTCCCCATGAAAGCGGCCACAGGCGTTCCCGTGCGCTGGGCGCCTGCAACGTCGCTCAAACTGACCGCAGAAACAGAACCGTAAACATTCGATTTGATATTCAAAAAGCCGTTGCGATCAATCAAAGCGGTAACCGATTTTCCGCGCGAAGAAAAAGCACTGCTGCCATTGATCGTATCCTGCACCATCTTGGCCAATTGCGTTGCGCCATAAGAACCCGGAACCAGCGCAACCGACGCGCTAACGCCGTCGACCGATGCCGTGACCGAGGTGCTCGATTCTATTGTCGTCACCCCCCCATTCAGGTTCACGTTGCCTAGCGTTTTACCCTGGGTAGCCAAAGCTGTCACAGAGATCGGGTAGTTGCCGGGCACGGTGGCCGCGCTGGTGGATTTGAAGCTGATCAGGCTGTCGCTCGCTTTGCCGATAGCGGCAAACAGACCGGCAACATCGGTGAACTTGGTTTCGATGGCATTGTTGAGCTTGGTTGCATCAATAGCCAGCGTGCCGTTCGTTTGTTTGCTTACGCCGATCTGCGACAGGGTTGTCAGCGACCCCGCCGGAGTACCGAGGGGCGCACTTAAAATGCTGTCGATCTGCGTCTCCAGCGAACGCATGGCAGAATCGCCCTGCAATGCAGCCCCTTTTTTCGTGGCCGCGTTGTATGCGGTCAAATCGGTGACGACTTTTTTCAGCTCGTTATAAGCTTTTACAAAGTCTTCCACGGAGGTCTTCACCGCCCCGGTGTCGCGGGAAATATCCAGTCTTTCCGGGCCGTCGCTGGCACTGAGCAGATTGAGTGTAACCCCAGGAATCACATCGTTGACGATGTTGGTTGGCTTGGTTACCGGTATCCCGTCCACCTCCAGCGAGGTATCTTTTCCGGCGGTGATCTCGGTTAGATTCTGCGTTCCGACAGGATCGTGGCCGAGCAAATTGGCCAATTCAGGATCGCCCCCGTTGACCGTGATCTTCATGTTGTTGCTGGCGCCGATCGCGTCGGCGTTTAGAACGAGCCGATGGGGTGTCGCGCTACCATCATTGACGATACTGGCGGTAACGCCAATCTTGGCCGCATTGATCGCATCGCGTATGCCCTGCAAAGAATTGTTGCCGGGATCGATGGATACCGACTTGCTGCTCGATACGGTACTCGCCTTCAGCGCGATGGGATCGCCATCAGTGTTATCCGTACCGGCGGAATTAGTCGAAAAATGTGTGGCATCGGTGATCTCCGTGATCGTCGTACCCGGTGGAAAGCCCCCGCCCTTTATCGAATCCCCGACGTTAAGGCCGACCGTGCTCTCGACTGTCACGCTGGAAGTGGGACTGGTATGCTCTTGAGTGCCCAGCTGGGCGGGAGACAGTCCGGTTTTATAGGCCAAAGCGGCTAGATTCTTTGCGGCCTCTGCGGGGCTGGCCGCTTTGCCCGCAATACCGAACTTGACGGCCTTGCCACCATCTTCAGCGTGAAGAACCACCTTGCCATCCACTGCGGTGAACGTACCCGAGTCACCGCCCGAGTCAACGTATGCCGCATCTAATGCATCGGCGATGTTCATCGCCCTATGCACCGGGCTATCCGCATCCAGCAAGTCGATCTTGCCTACTTTGACCCCGTTGATAGTAAAAGTGCCCGCCGGAATTATGCCTGAGCCATCGACACCCGGAGTAAGCGGTGTCGTTTCTGTAACGGGGATTGTTGCACCCGGAGTGGCGGCGACTGTAGCGGTGGAAACCCTCGCATTATTGAGCGCAGTTTCCCTGTACTTCCCGACGTTCGCTTTAAATTTATCGCCTGAAACAGTGCCGAATTCAAAATTCAGCGTGCCACTACCGATGGGCGCCGTACTGCTCGCGATACCTGGCGCTGCCAGGCGCTGGCTTTGAGCCAGACTGAGAACGTTGATGGAATGTGATCCAACCGAAGCCGACGTCATAGCTGAAGCGGTAAAGACGCTGGGATCGGAGGAGGTTGCGGTATTAGCTTGAAACTTGTTCGCGCTGCTGAGTCCTTGCAGCGAGGTTTGGAAGGCAGACAGCGCACTCTTCACTTGACCGAAAGCGGAGATTTTGGATTGAGCGCCGGCTTCTTTCGTATTGAGGGCGGTTAGCGGTTTCTGCTCGACAGCCATCAACTTACCGACGATGCCATTCACGTCGATATTTGTGCCTGATGTTGCAGACGCCGGACCAGAAACCGCCATGATCGTCCCTCTTTAAGCCTTTTGTTTAAGCAGTAACCCCTGCTGAATATCGCCGATTGCTTTTGCAATGGCAATCGCCTCTTTCGACGGGAATTGCTTGATAACTTCCCCCGTCTTGGAATCCATAACACTGACGACCGTTTGTTCTGTATCCGGGTCAACACTGAAAGCAAGGTTAGAGTTGTTTGCCTTCATGGATTGGTTCAACTCTCTCACGGCGCTTTCCAATTCCGCAACGCTAGGCTTGCGCGTTTCAGCTATGGGCTGCTTGACCGGGGCGGGTTCGCTTTTAAGGGCGGCAACCGCCGTAACACCGCCTTCGTTAGCGAACCACATCGAACTTACTGCACTGGTTGTATTTTGAATTAGCATTTTATGCTCCTTCTCTTTTCCTTTTTGGCTCATTCGGCCGATAACTGAATATCGGCCGAGTAATCATGCTACTACGTTAGCCTTAACGCAACAGAGTCAACACAGTGTTGGGCGATTGGTTCGCCTGAGCCAACATCGCCGTACCGGCTTGTTGCAGGATCTGTGCACGGGTCAACGAAGCGGTTTCTGCGGCGAAGTCTGTGTCCATGATGCGGCTGCGCGCTGCGGTTTGGTTCTCGGCCGCGATCTGCAAGTTGGATATGACCGACTCGAAGCGGGACTGTACCGATCCGTACTGCGCGCGCGCCGATGCAACGTTAGCGATATCCACATCCAATTTGGCGATCTCGGCTTGGGCTGTTTGCGATGTGTCGCCCAATGAAGTCGAAGTCGGGGCGATTGCTGAAGCGGTCGTTACTGTGATGTCGTCTACGCCGGAAACGCTGTTCGCGCCGATCTGGAACACTTGGCTGACGCTTTGCGAGAGCAGCTGGATACCGTTGAACGAGGTGCCCGCAACGATACGCGCGTTTTCCGCGTTGAGCTGGGTGAACTCGGCGTTGATCGAGCCGACGTCGCCATTCGATGTCGCGTTCGCGCCCTGCACGGCCAGTTCGCGCATGCGTGCCATGTTGTTCTGGATGGCGCCCAATGCGCCTTCGGCTGTTTGCGCGAGGGAGATGCCGTCGCTGGCGTTACGCACCGCCTGGTTCAAACCGCGAATC
>WSYA01000063.1 GCA_009773615.1 Gallionellaceae bacterium | reverse complement strand
CTCGGTTTCAAATGCCCGGTCGAGCTGTTTATGCCAGACGCTTTTGACTTTAGGCAGCATCACGCTGCGTTATTTGCACTTGGTGCTTGAAACCGCCATGCATTTGATGAAAGAAGAGAACATTCTATTTCCCTATATGCAGGCACTGGAAAGCGCATCCCCTCCGGTAGCCCATTTCGGCACAGTTGCCAATCCCATCCGCATGATGATGATGGAGCATGAGCACGACAGCCTGATTCTGAACAAAATGCTGGAAGTCACCGAGCACTTCACCCTGCCATCAGGAGCCTGTGCCAGCTACACGGCACTGTACTCGGGGTTAAATGAATTGGTAAGCGATCTATTTCAGCATATTCGTTTGGAGAATGACATTGTTTTCCCCAAGGCCATCGAGACAGAGAAAAGCCTGCATGGGCAAGCGTAAGCAGAAATCCATTCCAATCTACAAACACAACATTTAAATTTCAGGAGATACAAATGGCACACGACTGTTCAACCACAACGACTCAAGATATGCGCTATCCGTTTGATGCCCGCTGCGTCGCAAAACGTTTCCGTCATGCCGCTATTTTCGGCGCACTGGATTCGTTGAATCCGGGCGAAACGATGGCGTTCGTCAACGACCACGACCCCCTGCCCTTGCTCGCGCAATTGCAGCAGCGCTACGGCGATGGCATCGCGATCAGTTATGTCGCTCGCGAGCCGGGGAATATCGCCATCGACTTCAAGCGCAAATAATTCGATGTTGCATGGCAACCGGATTGCATCCGCGCTGCCTTGCATCCTTGTCATGCAAAGAAGTCCTGCTCTGCAACCGCTGTCGCGCGAACATCACTCCGCTCTCAAGCTGGCGAAACTGTGCGAACGGGCAGCGATTTCAAACGATGCGCCAGAGGTAAGCCGGGTTTGTCAGCTCGCCATCAATGCCTATGCCGACGAACTGAAAGCACACTTTTTCACCGAAGAGCAGACGCTGCTGATACTGCTGGACAAAACACCGGAGCAGGCTTTAGCCGAACGCACTCTGACCGAGCATAGACAATTGCATACCCTGCTGGATGGCCTGCGAAAAAATAACGCCGATGCGTTAAATAGTTTCGGAAAATGTTTGGCCGCACATGTACGCTTCGAAGAGCGCGAGCTCTTTCCAGCACTGGAATGCAAACTGAAACCACAATAACCCCGATGAAAATATCCTCCCATCCCTTATGGCTAGTCGGCTTCCGTCCTTTCTTCACCTTAGCCATCCTTGCGGGCATGAGCCTGCCGCTGCTGTGGGCGTTGATCTACTCGGGCGCCATTTCAGCACCAACCCACAGCTTCTCAAGCGTGCAGTGGCACGCGCATGAAATGTTTTTCGGCTTCGGCTGGGCGGTGATCGGCGGCTTCCTGCTCACCGCCACCAAGAACTGGGTTAAGGTGCGCGGTTACCACGGCTATGCGCTCATATTTCTGGCATCGGCCTGGCTGTTTGAAAGAGCTGGCATGTGGCTTGAAGGCACTTGGCCTCCGCTGCTGTTTTATATTTCCAACAACCTGTTTCTGATCGCTATCGTATCGATGGTGATGTGGACGCTGATCAAAAATCGCAAAGCGGATTTTTATCGCGACAACTATTTTTTCCTGCTGATTCTGCCTGCCTTTTTACTGACTAAAAATCTGCTACTCAGCGCCGACTATTTTCAAACAGGCATGGGCATGGGCATGGCCGTGGGCCTATTCCGCGTGGCGATTCTGGTGATGCTGGAACGCACGCTATTCGATTTCATGAAGGGCGCGTTTCAGGTAGAGATACTGCTCAACCCCCGGCTGAACACCACGATCAAACTGCTGGCCATCCCGCTGGTCTTCATCGGCCTGTTACCCGTGCAGCTGGCTGCCGTCATCTCATTGCTGCTGGCGACGTTGTTGCTGGGTCGCCTGTTCTATTGGAAGCCGCAACTGGGCATGCGGCGGCTGGATATCGGCATCATGTATCTCGGCTATCTGGCCATCATTGCCCAATTGTTGATCGACTTTTCGCGTCTCACCGGCCTTTCCACATTGACCGCAGCCTTATCCATTCACGTCTTCACCTTCGGCGCGATGGGGCTGATTATTCCCGCCATGCTAATCAGAATCAGCAAAGGACACACCGGCAGGAAGGTCGTCTTCGATGCGCTGGACAAGCTTGCGCTGTACTTTATGATGCTGGCTTTCGTGATGCGAATTATCGCGCCGCAGCTATATCCGTCCAGCTACACCGTGTGGATAGCGCTCGCGGCCTCGTGCTGGTTCGCCTGTTTTGCGATACTGGGCTGGCGCTACATCCCGATACTGATGCAGCCGCGCGTGGATGGCAGAGAACATTGACATAGCCGATTTCAGACCGGCAAGGATATCCGCATGAGCATAATAAATTCGATCCGATCACTCCTGCCGCACATCGCACCGATTCCACTTTCTGAAAAAATTCGCAGCGGCCTCGCCGGCGGGACAGCCATATTCCTGCTCGCTTTTGCGCTCAAATATTTACCGCATGGCACCTATCCGCTGTTGATGCTCGGCTCAATGGCGGCATCCGCAGCGCCTTTGTTTGCGGCACCACATAGTCCTTTTGCGCAACCGTGGAACCTGATCGGCGGGCATCTGCTTTCCGCGCTCGCGGGTTGGCTTACCATCTTGTTCATTCATGACCCGCTAATCGCGGCGGGTGTTGCGGTTGGCGCAGCAATCTTTCTGATGCACTACTTCAACTGCCTGCACCCGCCTGGCGCGGCAACCGCGCTCACGCTGGTGCTCAGTAGTACACAGTTTGAAAGCCACGGCTGGCAATGGGTGTTACTCGTGGTGGCAATCAATGCCGGCATCTCCTTGCTGCTGGCTTTGCTGATTAACAACATGCTCCCGAGCCGGCAATATCCGATACCACACACACCGCCAGCGCCGCCCAAACCCGGCCCGTTCATCGCGCTGGAGCAGCACGATCTCGAATGGGCACTCGTACAGATGAAAGGCGTAATCGATATCAGCGAAGAGTATCTTGCCGAGATATACAAATTAGCATTGCACCGCGCGCAGGAGCGCAGCGAAGCATCATGAGTTACACCTCCATCAAAATCCTGCATCTCGGCAGCGTGCTGCTCAGCTACAGCCTGTTCTTTTTGCGCGGCCTGTGGGTGTTGCGCGCCTCGCCCGTCATGCAGCAGCGCTGGGTGAAGATCGCACCGCACATCATCGACACCGTGCTACTCGGCAGCGCAATCACACTGGCCGTTCTGCTCGGTATCTCGCCTTTTACCGCGCCGTGGCTGGCGGCAAAAATCATCGCATTGTTACTCTACATCGTGCTCGGCTCCATCGCCCTCAAGCGCGGCAAGACACGACAAACAAAGCTGGCCTGTTGGCTCGCTGCGCAAGCCGTATTTTTCTACATTGTCCTCACCGCGTGGGCGCACGACCCCATGCCTTGGCGCGCACTTTGATGAACAATTTAATCGGCGGCACACCCGCCCCCACTTTCGACGATCCGCTGGAAATGCTGCTGGCGTGTCATGGCCGCATCCAAGCCCAATGCGCCACGTTAAACAAACTGCTCGCACACTTGCCGCAACACGGTTGCGACACTCAGGCACAACAAGCGGCACGCGCCATCCTGCGCTATTTCGACACAGCCGGACGCCATCACCACGACGATGAGGAGAAAGATATGTTCCCGCTCCTGCGCGCCAGCCCGTCTAGCGCAGCGCACGCACTGGTGGCGCGCTTGTTGGAAGAACACAAAGTGATGGATGCAGCCTGGCTGCAACTGCGCTCCTGCCTGACAGAGTTGGCGGACGGAACATCAGCCGCGCTGGACACCAAAGCAGCCGAACATTTCATCGGCGTGTATGATCGCCACATCGCGCTGGAAAATTCGCAGCTGCTGCCGCTGGCAAAACAATTGCTGACAGCGGCTCAGCTGGAAACATTGGGCAAAAATATGGCGGCACGCCGGATGGGTTAATGTGAACACCATTTTGTAGGGGCGGGCTCCTACACAAACACAGCAAATTCGCCACGCTGATGGAGAAATGATGTCTCAAGCCGGATTGCAAAATCAAAAACAGCTAATCGCAGCCCTGCTTGATCCTGCTGTTTACCCACATCAGGCCAAGACCGTTCGTCTGATTGAAACGCACATCTCATGGGTGCTACTGGCCGGGCGCTATGCCTACAAAATAAAAAAGGCGCTTGATCTGGGCTTTCTCGATGCCACCACGCTCGAATCCCGCCACCACTATTGCGCCGAAGAGTTACGCCTCAATTGCCGCCTTGCCCCGCAACTCTATCTCGGCGGCGTAGCCATCGGCGGCAGCCATACCTATCCCGAATGGGACGCGCAACCGGCCATTGAGTACGCCGTTAAAATGCGCCGCTTTTCCCCGGAAAAGACTTTTGATCATCTGATCGTTCGCGGCAAGATTGAAGCACGGCACATGGATGCGCTGGCCGCCACACTCGCCAGTTTCCATACAAGGCTATCAGCCGCCACCTCCAACACGGCCAACATTCACGCTGCGCTCGCACAAAATTTCTCGCAGCTATCCGGGCTATTACCTGATGCTGCGGATGTCGCCAACATGACCGCGTTGCAGCAGGCGAGCGAACGCGCATACCGTGCCAGCGAACACCTCATCGAAAAGCGCCACACACGGGGCTTCGTGCGCGAATGCCACGGCGATCTGCATCTCGGCAACATCGTACTCATCGGCAACAAACCCACCCCCTTCGACGGCATCGACTTCAATCCCGCGCTACGCTGGATCGACGTGATGGAAGAAGTCGCATTCCTGTTCATGGATCTGCTGCATCACCGGCGCACCGATCTCGCTTATCGTTTTCTCAACGCCTATCTGGAGCTGACGGGTGATTATGCAGGCGTCGAGTTGCTGAATTTCTATTGCGCCTATCGCGCCACGGTGCGCGCCAAGGTCAATGCGATTCGGGCAAACCAAGCCAACACGTCCCCTCCCCCTCACAGGGGAAAGGAAGCGCTTGATGCAATGGCAACTTATCGCGACTATCTGCAATTAGCCAGAGAATGTCTTACCCCGCGATGCCCCCGGCTACTCATCACGCACGGCCTGCCGGGATCAGGCAAAAGCACATTCGCGCAAGCCGCACTGGAACGCTTGGGCGCGATTCGGCTGCGCTCGGATGTGGAACGCAAGCGCCTGTTCGGATTGTCTGCGCTGGAAAAGAGTCGCACCGACCAAGACATCTACAGCGCCGATGCAACGCAGCGCACCTATGCCCATCTTCTTGCTGCAGCACATACCTTGCTGAGCGCAGGACATACAGTCATCGTGGATGCGGCTTTCCTAAAACATGACGAGCGGGAGATGTTCCGCAAACTTGCTGCGGAGATAGGAGCGGCTTTCGCCATTGCTTCAATGCAGGAAGATGACACAACCTTGCGCAAACGCATCCTAAAACGCCAAGCGCTGTCTAACGATGCATCCGAAGCAAATCTCGACGTGCTGACAAAACTACAAGCGGTACAAGAGCCGCTCACGCCGCAGGAGATAAGTTATACGGTAGCGTTTACCGATGGCACGGATTCCGAATCTGCATGGAACGCACTGGAACAATTGCCGCATAGCTCTGAAGCTCGCCTGTAGGCGATAATATGCACCGACACACACCACTCCCGACTGTTAATGCCCTCTCACGAAACCCCAAAATGCATCGCCATCATCGGCGCAGGCCCCGCCGGCCTGATGGCTGCCGAGATGATATCGGGGCACGGCATGCGTGTGGATGTCTACGATGCAATGCCCAGTGCGGGGCGAAAATTTCTGATGGCGGGCAAAGGCGGCATGAACATCACGCACGCCGAACCCTATGCCGACTTTCTCGCGCGCTACGGCGCACGGCGCGAACAACTCGAACCGCTGCTGGATGCATTCACGCCAACCGATCTGCGCGCATGGATACATGGTTTGGGTATCGAAACATTCGTCGGCTCTTCTGGCCGCGTGTTCCCTGCCGACATGAAGGCCGCACCGCTGCTGCGCGCCTGGCTGCATCGGCTGCGCGAGGGGGGCGTGAATTTTCATATACGCCATCGCTGGTGCGGATGGAATGAGGAGGGTGCCTTGCGCTTCGACACAGCACAAGGCGAATGCTCGGCGAATGCTGATGCTGTGGTGCTGGCACTAGGCGGCGGCAGTTGGCCGCAGCTTGGTTCAACTGGTGCGTGGGTAGCGCTGTTGGCACAACGCGGTATCGACATCGCCCCGCTGCGCCCGGCCAACTGCGGTTTCGACATCGCGTGGAGTGAACATTTTCGCAAGCGCTTCGCCGGTGAGCCACTCAAGTCCATCACCGCCACGTTAGGCGAAGTACGCAAACAAGGCGAATGCGTCATCACCGCCACCGGCATCGAGGGCGGCTTGATCTACGCGCTGTCTGCGGCATTGCGCGACGAGATCGAACGCAACGGCAGCGCGACGCTGCACCTCGACCTGCTACCCGACTGGTCGGCGCAACGCGTACACGACGAAGTGCACCATCCGCGCGGTTCGCGCTCGCTCAGCAGCCATCTGCAAAGCCGTCTGGGATTGAAAGGCGTGAAGGCCAACCTGCTGCGCGAAGTGCTGGGCGCGCAAAGCTTCGTCAACCCCGCCCTCCTCGCTGCCGCGATCAAAGCTCTGCCGCTCAAGCTCGTCGCCCCGCGCCCTTTGAGCGAAGCCATCAGCAGCGCTGGCGGCGTGAGATTCGAAGCGCTCGAAGAAAAATTGATGCTGCGCAAGCTGCCGGGGGTATTCTGCGCGGGAGAGATGCTGGACTGGGAAGCCCCCACCGGCGGTTACTTGCTCAGTGCGTGTTTCGCCAGCGGACGGGCGGCGGGGCTGGGAGCGTTACAATGGCTGCATAAATCTTAATATACATAAGGTTTGTTGCATTTCTGAAACCAAAAAATTCACGCTCATGCGCTACAATGCGTCGCTGCTTAAATCAACTCGACAGGAATAGATCATGAAACAATACAGCACACGTCTTGCCGCCATTCACTGGCTCACTTTACTGCTTTTCATCGTCGCCTTTTATCTGGGCCATGAACTCGACGAAACCGAGGTCGCCGCGTCCAAGATGGCGCTTTATCCTTACCACTTCATCATCGGCAACCTCGTGCTAATCCTCACGCTGATACGCACGTATTTTCTGCGCAAGGACGGCAAGCCTGCGCCGATAACCAGCGGCAGCGCGATCGCCAACAAAGTGGCGATCGGCATGCATCATCTGCTGTATGTGCTGCTGATCGCGTTGCCTGTAAGCGGCATGATAATGATCAATACCACGGGAGTGCTCGCCGCACTGCAAGCGAACGATGCGAGCAAGCTGCCCGACCTGGAGAAATTCGCGATCCATGAAGTTCATGCCGCCATCGTCGCCATCATCATGCTGACCATCGCGCTGCATGTGGTCGCCGCGCTGTACCATCAGTTCGTGCTGAAAGATAATCTGATTCGCCGCATGGCGATGAAGCGTTTCGAAGATTAATAAAACAACTTCACTAAACTGCGCGGCGGCGAATCAGAAAAACGAATTCGTCGCCATGCACTTCCGAAGACAATAATTCGTTGCCCGTTTTTTTGCAAAAATCCGCAAAATCACCGGGCGATTTTTTATCTGTCGCGACTACTTTCAACACCTGCCCTCCCTGCATCGGAGACAACGATTTTTTAGTGCGCAAAATCGGCAACGGGCAACTCAGTTGCCGCGCATCCAGCTCGACATCAAATAGCGTATCGCTCATAGCGCGATCTCGCCGCCGAAATGCGCCCACGCGGTGATACCGCCCTGCAAGTTGTAGACATCCGCCATGCCCTGATTCGCCGCAAACGCCGCAGCCTGCGCCGAACGCCCACCCATCTGGCAATAAAACACCGTCGGCGCTTGAGCATCCAAGTCTTGCAGGCGCAAAGGCAGCAGGTGCAAAGGCAACTTCACCGCTCCCCCGATAATGCCGCGCGCCATTTCCGCATCGGTGCGCACGTCGATGAGCGTCACCTTTCCTGCCGCCAGCAAAGGTTGTAATTCAGTTGCCGATATATTTTTGTAACTCATTTATTTCTTACTCCGCGAATAAACAACTTGGATTTACCTGCCATCCAAAGCACTGAGGGCGCGCATTCTGCGGGTTTAGCTGGCGCGTGTCCAGATTAGGCAAACTCACCGTAAAACACTATTGTCTGAAATTCAAAGCAGTTATCATATGCACCATGAAAAAACTCCTTTTCCCCTTGCTCTGCTCTGTGGCATTAACCTGCCATGCCGACGGCCTGCCCGATCTGGGCGATGCATCGCAGGAGATGATCTCGCCGCAGCAGGAACGCCAGATCGGCCAACAAAGTATGTTCCAGATACGCGCCGATGCAAGCTATCTGGACGACGCGGAGATCGCCGACTACCTGAACCAGCTGGGAGCTCTGCTGGTCGCGAACAGCGGCGAACCCGCGCAGCCTTTCGAATTCTTCGCCATCAACGACAACGCCGTCAACGCTTTCGCCATGCCCGGGGGGTTCATCGGCGTCAACACCGGGCTGATACTCATCGCGCAAAACGAATCGGAACTCGCCTCGGTATTGAGCCACGAAGTCGCCCACGTCACCCAGCACCATCTGGCCCGAATGGTATCGGGACAAAGATATGATTCGCTCGCCGCGATGGCCGCGATTGCGGTCGCCATCATCGCCGCGCGCAACAACCCGCAGGCGGCGACTGCCGCCATCTATGGCGCGCAAGGCGGCACTATGCAGCGGCAACTCAACTTCACCCGCACCTACGAGCAGGAGGCCGACCGCATCGGGCTTTCCACGCTTGAAAAATCCGGCTTCGACACACGCGCCATGCCCGCTTTTTTTGAAAAGATGCAAAGGGCCACGCGCATCTCCGAAGGCAACACCCCCACCTACCTGCGCACCCACCCCGTCACGGCGGAACGCATCGCCGATGTGGGCAACCGCGTGCAGCAACTGCCTTTCCGCCTCGTGCCGGACAGCCTCAATTTTCAACTGGTACGCGCCAAACTGAATGCAAATGTAAAAACACCCACCGATGCCGTCGCTTTCTTTACCTCAGCTCTGGGCGATCAAAAATTCGGCAACCCCGTCGCCAACCGCTATGGGCTGGTGCTCGCGCTGTTGCGCAACAATCAGGAAAAATCACGCTGGCAGGAAAAATTAAACGCCTCGACGGGCAGGAAAAAAATATCGCCGGCTTCTACCGCAGCGCCACACAAAACTTCCCCCAACATCGCGCTCTGGTCTACGACTACGCCGAAGTGCTGCTGCAAGACCGGCGCTTTGAAGAAACGCTCAAATTGCTGAACGAACAAGTCCTCGCCCATCCCAACGATGCCCGCCTGTACGAACTACAGGCGCGGACTTTTGCCGCATTGGGCAGAGTGCAGGAAGAGCACCACGCGCTTGCCTACAACTACATCCTGCACGGCAATCTGCGCGGCGCAATCGAACAACTGGAACTCGCCAAACAAGGGGGAACGGACTACTACGAACTCTCGACGATTGAGACCGAATTAAAGCAATTCAAAGAAATTGCGGCGGCACAGCGGAAGAAGAATTAATCCCAGATAATCCTTAGAAAATGCAGCCCACTAAAGAGGCTCGAGCTAGTGCCAAATTCAAAAGCGGTTTACACTAAAGACACTTTGAAAGGATAACACCATGAGCACCGTTACATTCGATACGCTGAAATTTGTTGAAACTCTGAAAAAGAGCGGCTTTGATGATGAGAAAGCCAAAGGCATTGCATCTGCATATCAGGACGCAAATACAGATCAGGAAATCGTGACGAAAGATATTCTTGAAATGAAGCTAATTGAGATGAAATACGATTTACTAAAATGGATTATTGGTCTTGCCCTAGGGCAATTCGCAATTTTAATCGGCATTCTAATGAAGCTACCATAAGATTCTATAATCAAGACTTACTCAAATGGATTGTAGGTCTAGCGTTTGCCCAGTTCACTTTGTTAATCGGGATTCTACTGAAACTACCTCACTGATTTTCTATACAAAAAAAGAAAGCCCCTGCAGGGGCTTTCTTTTTGTCCGGCGCGGC
The DNA here is from genome assembly GCA_009773615.1 of Gallionellaceae bacterium. GTDB lineage: Bacteria > Pseudomonadota > Gammaproteobacteria > Burkholderiales > Gallionellaceae > PALSA-1006. The sequence continues at coordinate 115 of WSYA01000063.1, read as the reverse complement.
ATGGAAATAATCAATCCGCGAGCTAAGTGACATTTCGTGGAGGTTTAATCCTGTCTATCCCTTATGCCTATTGTGTGAAACGTGAAAGTTAGACAGGGTGGTAGTCTAATCAGAT
>WSYA01000062.1 GCA_009773615.1 Gallionellaceae bacterium | reverse complement strand
ATCTGATTAGACTACCACCCTGTCTAACTTTCACGTTTCACACAATAGGCATAAGGGATAGACAGGATTAAACCTCCACGAAATGTCACTTAGCTCACTAAAGCGGTCTTGCATCACAAAAAAGGCGACCTCTAGGTCGCCTTTTTTCTTTCTCCGGCCAATCAGGCACAAACTCACGCGAGCAGATTCACCAACCCGTTCAATCCCACAAAATTGAACGCGAAACTTGCCTGAGTACGCACGATGGGCTTGGCGTGGTATGCGATGCTGGTACCCGCCTGCGCCATCATTTTCAAGTCGTTCGCCCCATCGCCCATCGCGATGACTTGCTCGGGATGTAGGTTTAATTCGGTACGCACATGATTGAGCCAGTTCGCTTTGGCTTGCGCGTCGAGAATGTCGCCCAGCACCCGTCCTGTGAGCTTTCCGTCGATGATTTCCAGCGTGTTGGCATGGGCAAAATCGAGGCCGAGGCGCGCCTGCAAACGTTGCGTAAAAAATGTAAAGCCGCCTGATACCAGCAGCGTTTTGATACCGTGCTTTTTCAGCTCCGACAGCATGAGTTCCGCCCCCGGATTGAGTTGCAGGCGCTCGTCATACACTCTCTGCAATGCCACTTCGTCCAAACCTTCCAGCAATGTCACACGGCGGCGCAAACTCTCGGCAAAATCGATCTCGCCGCGCATCGCCTCTTCGGTAATCGCCGATACTTGCGGCTTCAATCCCTGCATGTCGGCGATCTCGTCGATGCACTCGATGCTGATGAGCGTGGAGTCCATATCCATCACCACCAGACCGTAGTCCACCAAGTGCAGACCGGGACGCACAAAGCCGTAATCGAGCTGATGCTCGTAACAAAACATCGGCACGCCGTCGTGCGGCTTGGCACCACACAAGCGGTAAGCGTGTGTGCCGATTTGCTCGATACGTGTGGCTAGCGATAAGCTGAGCAAGCGATCCAGATTCGCGGCGGGGATGTCGTGTACTGCTTGGATAATGAGATTCATACAGGGGTAGCTCCGATTTCACGCGCAAGAAATTTGACCGCTTCGTCCGCCGGGACAGGACGGCTAAACAAGTAGCCCTGGTATTCTTCGCACTGCAAATCACGGATAAAATCAAACTGTTCTCGGGTTTCGACACCCTCTGCAACCACTCTCATTTCCATCGCGTGCGCTAGCGCAGCCGTCGCATTCACAATAATCTTGTCGTCTTCATCGGTAGCGATGTCGCGCACAAACGATTGATCTATTTTCAAGGTTTTCACCGGCAGCAATTTCAAACGGCTCAACGAAGAATAGCCCGTGCCAAAATCATCCAGAGCCAGATCGAATCCGGCCGTTGCGAGCTGATTCATCACTTCTAGGCTGTTCACTCCCATATCCATCAGCATGCTTTCCGTCAGTTCAAATTCAATAAAGTAGGCGGGCAAACCGACATCGCGAACGATGCCCAGAATTTTTTCAGTCAGATTTTTTTGAGCGAATTGGCGTGCTGACAGGTTCACCGCAACCGGCACGATCCGGTATCCTTGCGACTGCCAGATGCGCTGTTGCAAGGCTGCCTGACGCAGCACCCAATCGCCGATCTCATTGATCAGCCCGCTCTCTTCCGCCACGGGAATAAACTCTGCCGGTGAAACCATATTCAGTTGCGGATGCTGCCAGCGCAGCAAGGCTTCCATCCCCACCACCGCTCCGCTGCGCACATTCACCTTGGGCTGGTAGTACAACATGAGCTGCCCCTTGACGATGGCGCTGCGCAGATCGTTTTCCAATTGCAAACGCTGCATCGCCTTGGCATTCATTGCCGACTCGTAATACTCGAAACGATTGCGCCCCGCATCCTTCGCGCGGTACATCGCCATATCGGCATTGCGCAGCAGCTGTACCGCCGTACCGCCGTCATCCGGGTAGACGCACACCCCGATGCTGGTGGTAACCGATAACTGATATACACCCACCGCAAATTCTTTGCTCAGGGCTTCGATCATTTTTTCGGCCGCAAAAGTGGCCTCGGTTTCCGAGCTTAAATCGCCCAACAGGGCTATAAACTCATCCCCCCCCTGCCGCGCGAGGGTATCGGAATGACGCAAACAAGTCTTCAGGCGCTGCGCAACCATCTTAAGCAAGGCATCTCCGACATCATGCCCGAGCGAGTCATTGATATTTTTAAACCTGTCCAAATCGACGAACAATACGGCCAGCTTGGTTTGGTGACGCTGCGCCAGCGCGATGGCTTGCTCCAACCGATCACCCAGCAGGTAACGGTTAGGCAAATCGGTCAGCACATCGTAGTTGGCCAGATATTGGATGCGCTCTTCTTCTTTTTTGCGCTCGGTAATATCCAGAAACACCGCAACATAATGGGTGATATTGCCCTGCTCATCGCGCAACACGCTGACAGTGACCCACTCCGGAAATATCTCGCCGTTCTTGCGTTTATTCCATACCTCACCGCGCCAATAATCCTTGGCGTGCAACGATTCGTAAAAGTCGCGGAAAAAATCTTTAGCTTGCAGACCGGATGCCAGCATCTTCGGATTCCTGCCCAGCACTTCGTTTTCGGTATAGCCGGTGATCTCGGTGAAGGCGCGGTTGACCATCACGATGTCTTGCCGGGCATCGGTGATCATGATCGCCTCGGTGTTGCTCTCGAACACCTTGGCAGAAAGGCGCAACCCCTCCTCCGCTTTTCTGCGCTGCGCGATCTCGCGCGTCAGATTTCCCACCATGTTGTAAATAGCACTTGAAAGATGCGCCACCTCGCCGTCGCCCTGCTGCGCGGGCACGTCATACACGAGATCGCCGGCTGCGATCTTTTCCGCCGCTAGGCTGATGCGCGTGATCGGCCGCGCGATCCGCCCCGCCATCAACCATCCTAGCCAAGCAAACAACAGACCGAGTGCGCCCCCCATCATCAGAATGCGTTGCTGCAACTGTCTTGCCGGTGCAAATGCCATCGTTGCTTCTTCCCTGACCAGACTGACCCATCCCAAACCCGGATAAGCGCGATAGCCGGAAGACTTGGCATAGCCGACCAGATAGGTCTTGCCGTTGCTCCACTTTTCCAACAAATAGCCGCTGTCATGGTTACCCTGCTTGATCGCCTGCATGGTTTTCGGCGCCAGCTTGAGCAGTTCGCTGCGAGGCTCTTCCGGCCCGGACAACACGAGACCGTTCTGACTCAATAACAGAATATCCTTACCCGGAGTTTTCTTGCTATCCAATACCTCTTCTGCCCATTTCCATATAATATGCCCGCACAGCACACCTTGCAGCACGCCTTTTTTGTTAATCACCGGTGCAGCCACGTCCACCAGATAGAACATTTCACCGCTGGGATTGGGCAGCAATTTGGACAGCAACAAGGCATCGTGCATATCGCCTATGTAATATCCGGTGCGCCCCTGGATACACCAGGGACGCTTCGTGAGATCCTTGCCCTCCAAGTATTTTCCGGTGCCCACCACCCCCATGCCCTTTGCGTCGCACATACCTATCCACGCATAATCATTGAACGAGCTTTGCAAACGTTCCAATATTTGGCGTTTGCGCCCAATGTTGGCATGCGATGTTTCGCGGATATCGTCTAAAGTGGCCGCGTTTTGTATTTCGCGGCTGCGCTCAAACATGCCCCGATCCAGCACATCCAGCGCATTTTTCGCGCGGCTGGCGAAAAACTCACCTTCGCTTTTTTCGATCTGATGCCTGCTATATTCCGCCGCGAAATAACTGAGTCCCAGAGACAGCACCAATGCAACCGCACCGCTTGCAAAGCTGATTTGAGCGCGCAAACTGTTTCTGGGATTTAACTTCTGAAGCCAATTCATTTTTTGCTCCTTGTCGCCAGCCCTCGCATGAACTCCCGGCAAACACCCTGTCCGATCTAATTTACGATAGCGATTATAAGCGCCCTACCGACAAACCACATTTCAACCGCACGCACCGATGGCACCGCAACTGGTACAAAACTCACAACCGTCTTTTTTGATCAGCGTCGCATTGCCGCATTCCTTGCACACCTTGCCAACCAAGGGTTTGGTGCTGGTCGGTTTGATCTGTCCTTCGGGGATTTCCAGCACACCCATCTGCTGCACCGGATAACCGTACTCGTCGAGAATGCCGAGCATGGCATAACGGTGGATGATGAGCTTGGCGACATAGGAAACCGTCGAAGGATAACTTTCCATCTTGGCACCGCCCGGCACGCGCGCCATGAAGTCGCCCAGCGGCTCGCCGAAGTTAATCAGCTTGCGCAGCTTCATGCCGATCCACGCGGGGTCAATCACGCGCATGTCCAGACTCAACACTTTGCACAGTCCGTCCAGTGCGCGCGGATACACACCGGACAACCACATCGAATAGGGACGGCGTTGCGCATCCGGCAGCACCAGCTCTTTCAAGCCCAGCACGAAATCGTCGCCGCTGCCCGCGTTGGAAATATCCACCGTCCAACTCATGGTGCCATCGGTGCCGGTCTTTGGCTCTTTGCGGGCGAACAGCGCATCCATCATCGGCGTGGTTACGCTGTCATTCACTTCCAGCGCGCCCAATTGCTCGATGCGGTATTTCAGCAGATGCGCGAACGCGGCCACCAGACTCGGCATGCGCTGCACCTCGCCGTCCGGCGGCATCGGCATGTCGAAAGCATCGTCGCCTGCCGTCTTCATCAGCATTTCCAGCTTCATGCGTATCCATACCGGATCGCGCGTGCGCATATCCATCGACAATGACTTCGCCAGCGCGCCCAGACCGCGCGGCTGCTCCGAGCCGTTCACCCATACCTCGAACGGATGATGCTTTTCTTTAGTATTTTGGCCATTCGTAGTATGCGATACGAACGCCACGAAGCTGCCCAGCGGATGCTTTACCACCTGCGACGTCCAACCCTCGCTGCCTGCGGGTAGCGAGGGACGCCCAGGCCAGCGCAACGACGCAAGCGCGGGCGTGGGCGCTGCTTCCAACACGATACGTCTATCCTGATCGAACACAAAATCCTGCGGCTGTTCGCTCTTGGGTTCGGGCGTAACGGACAGCACCGAGCCCAGCACGCTGTTCGGGCGATAGGTCGCCAAGCCCTTCAGCCCGGCCTTCCACGCCTCCGTGTAAAGCTCTTTGAAATCCTCGTACGGATAGTCGGCGGGCACGTTGACGGTCTTGCTGATCGAGGTGTCGATGAACGGCGCCACAGCGGCCACCATCTTCATGTGGTCGATGGCGCTGATCTCCAGTGCGGAAACAAACTCAGGCGGCAGCTTGCCCACATCGCCGCCCTGTTTCTTGAACACGCGCCAGGCGTGATCTTCCACAGAATAATCTTTGGCGCTGCCGTCCGGCATACGTTTTTTGCGCGTGTAAAACCACGAGAACGCCGGCTCGATACCGTTAGAAGCATTGTCGGCAAAGGCTAGCGAGATGGTGCCGGTGGGCGCGATGGACAGCAAATGGCTGTTGCGCAGACCGTGCTTGCGAATTTTATCTTTTAGCTCATCCGGCAGACGCGAAGCGAAGCGCGGCGCGGCCAGATATTTCTCCGCATCCAGCAACGGGAATGCGCCGCGTTCAATCGCCAATTCCACCGAAGCCGCATATGCCTCGTCGCGCATGATGCGCGTGATGTCGGAGGCGAAAGCACGCGCCTCGTCCGTGTCGTAACGAAGGCCCAGCATCACCAACGCATCACCCAGCCCGGTGAAACCCAGCCCGATGCGGCGCTTGCTCTGCGCCTCCTGCTGCTGCTCCGGCAACGGCCACGCGCTCACATCCAGCACGTTGTCCAGCATGCGCACCGAGGTTCGCACCAGTTGCTTGAACGGCTCATAGTCGAAGCCAGAATGATTAGAGAACGGATTCTTCACCATACGCGTGAGGTCGATAGAACCCAAGCAGCAGCAACCGTAAGGTGGCAGCGGTTGCTCGGCGCATGGATTCGTGGCCTCGATCACTTCACAATAAGACAAATTGTTGTCGCGGTTCATCAGGTCGATAAACAGCACGCCGGGCTCGGCGTGGTCGTAGGTGCTGGCGATAATCTGTTTCCACAGCTCGGCGGCGCGCACTTTGCGGTAGATCCATTTGCCGTCGGCGCGGCGTGTCGCGCCCGCGTCTTTGAGCGCGGCAGAGGGTTCGGCAACATGCACCAGCTCGAACTCCTCGTCCTTCTCCACGGCCTGCATCAGCGCATCGGTCACGCCGACGGAGATGTTGAAGTTGCGCAGATCGCCCTTGTCCTTGGCGCTAATAAATTTCTCGATGTCAGGATGGTCGCAACGCAACACGCCCATCTGCGCACCGCGCCGCGCGCCGGCGGATTCCACCGTCTCGCAGGAACGGTCAAACACGCGCATGTAGGAAATCGGGCCACTGGCGCGCGAATTGGTGCCTTTAACGTGCGCACCTTCGGGGCGGATGGTGGAAAAATCGTAACCCACGCCGCCGCCGCGCCGCATGGTCTCGGCGGCTTGTTGCAGCGCATCGTAAATACCGGGCTTGCCATCGCTGGTGCCGGAGATCGCATCGCCCACGGGCTGCACGAAACAGTTGATCAGCGTCGCCTGCATCTTCAGTCCGGCGGCGGAATTGATCCGCCCCGCCGGAATAAAACCGTTCTCCTGCGCAAGAAAGAATGCCTCTTCCCACTTGGCCTGCTGTTCCGGCCTCTCGGCTTGCGCCAACCCGCGCGCCACGCGACGGCGCACATCCTGCACCGAGGTTTCGTCCGCTTCCGCGTATTTTTCCAACAGGACTTCGATACTGATTTCTTGCGGCATTGCTTACTCCTTGCTGATGGGAGGGTTTATCCATCCACCCATTCCAACAAAATTTAACGGGCTACATTTTAATTCAAACACCAGCACGATCAGGGCGTGAAATTTCTCAAAAACATAAATTAAGCACTGGACAATGGCGAGGTGCATTGCCTAGTGAGACACAGCAGAAATTTGGTCGGGCAGCTTGAATTTTTAACGCGGCCTGTCACCTGTTGTTACAATCCATGCACCCCCACCATGCCACGAACAACCCCATGACCCAAGCCGCAACCAAAGACAACCTGCATCCGCGCAACCTGCACCGCGGGCGTTACGACTTCGCGCAACTCATCGAGAGCAGCCCGGATTTGGCCGCATTTGTTAAATTGAACGAATACGGCAACGAGTCGGTCAATTTCGTCGATCCTGCGGCAGTAAAGGCGCTGAATCGCGCGCTGTTGAAACACTACTACAACATCAAAGAGTGGGACGTTCCCGCGCAATACCTGTGCCCTCCCATCCCTGGCCGTGCGGACTATATTCACTACCTCGCCGACCTGCTGAGCGAAAGCAACGGCGGCGAGATTCCGCGCGGCAAAGCGGTGCGCGCGCTCGACATCGGCACGGGCGCGAACTGCATCTACCCGCTCATCGGCCATGCCGCGTATGGCTGGCAGTTCGTCGGCACGGATGTCGATGCGACGGCGCTGCACAATGCGCAGCAGATTCTGGATGCAAGTCAATTGAACGATGCCATCGAGTTGCGCCTGCAAAAGTCATCCTCAGCGATATTTTCAGATGTGACCTACGCGGATGAATACTTCGACCTCACGTTGTGCAACCCGCCCTTCCATGCCTCTCTGGCCGAAGCCAGACACGGCGCGCAGCGCAAATGGAAAAACCTCGGCAAAGAAAACGACAAGCGTAGAAACCCCGTACTGAACTTCGGCGGTCAGAGCATGGAGCTGTGCTGCGACGGCGGCGAAGAGGCGTTCGTCACGCGCATGATCGAAGAAAGCGAATCGGGCAAAAACAACTGCCTGTGGTTCACCACCTTCATCTCCAAGTCAGCCACCTTGCCGCACGTGTACCGCAAGTTGAAATACTCCGGCGCGAAAGAAAATCGCACCATCGAGATGTCGCAAGGCCAGAAGAAGAGCCGTATCCTTGCTTGGACGTTCATGGATAAGGATCAGCAACGGGAGTGGTGGCTACGAAAAGGCCGCTGAAACAAAAAACGCCGATAGTGCGACCTCCCTACCCGCTGGTGTAAGATGCATCCCGACACAAGAAAAGCGGATGAATCCGTTGGTAGCGAAGGATAATGGCTGATGAAATTTGAATGGGATGAAGACAAAGCGGCTTCCAACCTGCGCAAACATGGCGTGTCTTTTGCCGAAGCATCCACCGCTTTTGCCGATGACTTATCGCTCACCGGCGATGACCCAGACCATTCACGCGGAGAGCATCGGCTCATCACCTTTGGCATATCCTCAGCCGAACGCTTGCTGGTTGTCTCTCATGTAGAACGCACCGGGCACATCCGCATCATCAGCGCCAGACCTGCAACACGAATTGAAAGGAAATTTTATGAAGAAATCTGAAAAAACCGGGGAAGAATTAAGACCCGAATATCGCCGCGAGAATTTCGGTAAAATGACGCGCGGAAAATATGCCAAACAAGTCAAAGCTGCATCGAATGTCATCGTGCTCGACCCCGAAGTCGCCAAGGCATTCCCCAATGGTGCGGTCGTCAATCAGGCGCTGCTGGGTCTGTTAGAAATCGCTAAAACTGCTAATGTGAAACCTCGCACCGTTCGCAAATAACGAGGTGAAGGAATCAAGGTGAGCGCAGAAGCGTGCCCACGCTACCGAGCTGTCCGACATTGAAGCCGCGTTTGCATCCAGTCAGTTTGTCGAAATCACCCGCGATACACTGGTGATGCAGGAATGAAAACAATCAGAACCTGCTCCCATTTAAACCCTTGGAGATATTATGAAAAGCGATGTTCAATTTACGTTCTCATTCCAAGGCAATGAATCAGACGAACACGTAATTGATTTCTACGACGTATCTCAGGCTCTAATTGGATTTCAACGTTCAATTGCACTTACAACTCACCTTATATTGAATGATCAAATAATCACTCAATCCCCATACCTTAAGGGGGCCAAGATATATGCTCAGCCTCCCGAACCTGGAAGCTGGAAGCTGGAAAATGACCGCAGCCGTTGTAGTAACAGGAGTTTATTATGCAGGTACATTACCCAATAACACCCCTCTAGGACACATTGTCTATTCGTTGTATGACTATGTCATTTCGGAAAATCTTGGAATGCATGTTGATTACAAAAAATCACTTGGTCAGCTGTATGAGGAAATGGAAGCGAAAAAAATCAAGGTACCTATAATCAGACAATCACAAGCAGATTCACTAGTGGAAAAATGCTCACATGCTGTTAAAGAAATGCACCGTCCAATATATAAAACAGGCACCGCAAAGTCAGGAACTATTATCGCAAATGTTGCCGGAGAAAATAGTCGGCGCGCTCAAAAACCAAGTGCAACATTTTTGGGAGAAAATGTTGCATGGGAAAAATATACAAGCAGTTGAGTGTTGAAGAGAGAACGATGATCCAG
>WSYA01000005.1 GCA_009773615.1 Gallionellaceae bacterium | reverse complement strand
CATTGCTGCTTTCTTTGCTACGGTCATGTTCGCTCCTCTTTGAAGGTATGGCAGTTTCCTGCCTAATGACCGTTTACACAAAACTTCTTACACCCTCGAGAATTATGTGACCGATTAAATCCAGATGGCGGTAATACGCAGCTTGTGACGCTTAAGATCAAACTTCTCTCCGAATACAGCAAATTTGCGGATCAAGACAACTCAACTGACATTCATCGCACACTACTGACTGAAACACGCCACTGGCTGAGTAATTTTCCTGAAGTACAAAAGCTGTTTGACGAAGCCCTTCTCAAACATGATCAAGGAATATTCAAACGTAACACCCTAGACGATCTCCGTCTTTCGCTTGAAATTCTTGTACGACAAATATTCTGCAACCAGAAAACACTTGAAAACCAAATCGCTCAGGTTGGTCAGTTCGTCAAGGGACATGGTGGGTCACCCCAACTTGCCAACATGTTTGAAAAACTTGTCGACTACTACACGAAATACCAGAACACTTATGTCAAACACGATGATGCAGTGATTACTGCCGAAATCGAGTTTATTTTTGAACTCACCGCTTCCTTCATGAAACACTTCCTTCGGCTCAATAAAAACGGAATGGAGCCCCTCTGTGAGCCGCCCGCCAATAAGTAAAACTTAATTTGACACCCTCTCCCCTCTGTCCTATAGTCCGCCCTGAACCTCTCAACAGCAGGAGGCAATAATGGAAACGGTACTTCGAAATTTTGGTAACAGTGTCGGTTTGGTCATTCCCAAGCCGGTGCGCGAGGCGTTGCATTTGTGCGCCGGGCAAAGCGTTATTCTTGAACAAACGGCTGACGGCTTGCTGGTCAGGCCGCGTGCAAAAAAATACAGCTTGGATGAATTGCTCGCGCAATGCGACGCCAAAGCGCCTTTGCCCAAAGAGGTGAAGGAATGGCAAGACAGCCGCGCCACAGGTAACGAGGTATGGTAGGTCGGCACACTTCTTTTGATCGGGGCGATATTGTTCGTGTCAGCTTGAATCCGGTACAGGGCAAGGAATTACAAGGCGACATGCGCCCCGCGCTGGTGCTTTCTACTCGCCCTTTCAATCAGCTCGGCACGGCTCTGATTGCCCCCATCACGCAGGGCGGCAGCTTGGCGCGCTTCGCGGGGTTTGCTGTATCACTGATGGGAAGCGGCACTGAGACGCAAGGCGTCGTGCTGGTGAATGCGGTGCGCACGCTGGATTTGGCGGCACGTCATGCGAAAAAAATTGAGGTGGCGCCAGATTTTGTAGTGGAAGAAGCTTTGGCTAAGTTGCGAACGATTGTTGACTGAAAGATTTAAGAGTTGAGTCTGTCGGCTACATCTCTTCGGGTTCAATTTCCCGGCAAATAAGGGCTTTCCAACTGCACAATCAACTCGGTGAACACCGCGCGCACTTGCTGCTCGTCGCAGCCCATGAGCACGGCATCATCCAGCGCGTCCTGACATATCTGACGCATCTCGGCCAAGTTCTCCTGCAACACTTTGTTTTTCTCCACACAGGCGACTACTTCGCCTGAGGGAGAACGCCAGATAATTTTCTTGCGGTGCGGCATGAGGGCTACATCTTGGGCAGGGTCACGCCATGCTGGCCCTGATACTTGCCGCCGCGATCTTTGTACGAGGTTTCGCACACTTCATCGCTCTCGAAGAACAGCACTTGCGCTACGCCTTCGTTGGCATATATTTTTGCGGGCAGCGGCGTGGTGTTGGAAAACTCCAGCGTCACGTAGCCTTCCCACTCCGGCTCGAACGGCGTCACGTTGACGATGATGCCGCAGCGTGCGTAAGTGGATTTACCCAAGCACACAGTCAGCACGTTGCGCGGGATACGGAAATATTCCACGGTGCGCGCCAGCGCAAACGAGTTCGGCGGAATCACGCAGTAATCGGCTTCCACATTCACGAACGAGTTCGGATCGAAATTCTTGGGATCGACGATAGTGCTGTTGATGTTGGTGAACAGCTTGAATTCGCGCGAACAGCGGATGTCGTAACCGTAGCTCGATGTACCGTAGGACACAATCTTATGCCCGTTCTGCTCTTTCACCTGCACCGGCGAAAACGGCTCGATCATGCCGTGCTGTTCCGCCATGCGGCGTATCCATTTATCAGACTTGATGCTCATCTTGACTCGGCCTATAAATATTAAGTATTTTGCACAACGATTTTCGGAAACGCCGCGCTGTGGTCTTGCGCCATCTCGGCGACACGCACCGCCACACGCCGCGCGATTTGCTGGTACACCTTGGTGATCGCACCGTTCGGATCGGCAACCACGGTCGGGGTACCGGAATCGGCCTGTTCGCGGATATGGATGTCCAGCGGCAAGGAGCCCAGCAACTCGGTGTTGTAGTCCGCGCACATCTTCGCGCCGCCGCCCGCACCGAAGATATGCTCTTCGTGGCCGCACTTGGAGCAGATGTGCGTGCTCATGTTTTCGACCAGACCGATGATTTTCACATCCACCTTCTCAAACATCTTCAAGCCTTTTTTCGCATCCAGCAGCGCGATGTCCTGCGGCGTGGTGACGATCACCGCGCCGGTCACCGGCACTTTTTGCGCCAAAGAAAGTTGAATGTCGCCTGTGCCCGGCGGCAGGTCGATCACCAGATAATCCAGATTGTCCCAAGCAGTTTGGCGCAGCAGTTGCTCCATCGCCTGCGTCGCCATCGGGCCGCGCCAGATCATCGGCGCATCGTCACCCGCTATCATAAAGCCGATGGACATAGCCTGTATGCCATGCGCCTGCATAGGGTCGATGGATTGTCCGTCGCGCGATTTCGGTTGCCCGCTGATGCCCAGCATGGTCGGCTGCGAAGGGCCATAGATGTCGGCATCCAGCATGCCGACGCGCGCGCCTTCAGCGGCCAGCGCCAGAGCCAGATTCACCGCCGTGGTGGACTTACCGACGCCGCCTTTGCCTGACGCCACCGCAATAATATTTTTCACACCATCCACCAGCTTCACGCCGCGCTGCACCGCATGCGGAACAACCTTGCTGGTGACAGTTGCCTCGATCTTGCCCGCGCCGGACAATGCGCCGCGCAGATGCGTTTCGATCAAGGCTTTGATCTCAGGCCACACGCTTTTCGCGGGGTAGCCCAACTGAATATCCAGCGTCACATCGTTGCCGCTGACCTTCACGTTCTTCACCGATTTGCCCGCCACGAAGTCTTTCTTGGTGTTCGGGTCGATCAATTGCTTGAGTGCTGTTTGTACGTCCGCATCAGTAAAAGCCATAGTTTCCTCACAATATTGCCAATCCGTCATTCCCGCGCAGGCGGGAATCCAGCGGGTTTAAACAAAAAGGCATTTTCAATAACTGGATTCCCGCCTGCGCGGGAATGACAAGCCCTAGGTCACCCAGAGTTCTTCAAAGGCCGCGATTTTACCCAACTTCCGCAGCCGCGTGCGGGTTTTGCTACAATCGCGGCTCGTTAAAGGAACCCGCCCCATGACCCGCAAAATACTCGTCACCTCCGCCCTGCCCTATGCCAACGGCAGTATCCACCTAGGCCATCTGGTCGAATACATCCAGACCGACATCTGGGTGCGCTTTCAGAAGATGCGCGGCAACACCTGCCACTACGTTTGCGCCGATGACACCCACGGCACACCCATCATGCTGCGCGCCGAAACAGAAGGCATCACTCCCGAACAGCTGATCGCCCGCGTATGGCAGGAGCACTACGACGACTTTGCCGCGTTCCATGTGGCGTTCGACCACTACGGTTCGACCAACTCCAGCGAGACCAAAGAATTCGCTCAAGGCATCTACCGCAAACTCAGGGCAGAACACTTAATCGAGGAGCGCTCCATCGAACAGTATTTCGACCCGCTAAAAAACATGTTCCTGCCGGATCGCTTCATCAAAGGCGAATGCCCGAAGTGCCACGCCAAAGACCAATACGGCGACAACTGCGAAGTGTGTGGCGCAGCCTATGCACCCACTGAATTGATCGCCCCCTACTCCGCAGTCTCCGGCGCGAAGCCGGAACTGCGCAACTCCGATCACTTTTTTTTCAAGCTCTCCGCCGACAGCTGCCAGCAATTTTTGCGCGAGTGGACGCGCAGCGGCTCACTGCAACCTGAAGCCGCCAACAAAATGCAAGAATGGCTGGGCGCGGAAGGGGAAAACAAACTCACCGACTGGGACATCTCGCGTGACGCGCCCTATTTCGGCTTCGAAATACCCGATGCGCCGGGCAAATATTTTTACGTGTGGCTGGATGCGCCTGTGGGTTACATGGGCAGCTTCAAGCAACTGTGCGCCAAGAGCGGAATCGACTTCGACGAATACTGGAAGCCTGACTCGAAAGCTGAGCTGTACCACTTCATCGGCAAAGACATTTTGTATTTCCACGCGCTGTTCTGGCCGGCCATGCTGCAACACGCGGGCTACCGAACGCCCACCAAACTATTTGCACACGGCTTCCTCACCGTCAACGGCGAGAAGATGAGCAAATCGCGCGGCACCTTCATCACCGCAAAGAGCTATGTCGACCACATCAAGAACACCGAATACCTGCGCTACTACTATGCCGCAAAACTCAATGGCAGCATGGAAGACCTCGACCTCAACCTTGAGGATTTTGTGGCAAAGGTGAACAGCGACTTGATCGGGAAGTACATCAATATCGCCAGCCGTTGCGCGGGATTCATCAGCAAGCGCTTCGATGGCAAGCTCGGCAGCAGCGATACTGTCGCGACAGCCGAATTCCAGTCCGCATTTGCCAACAACGCAATTGCGCACTGTTACGAGCAACGCGACTTCAGTCGCGCTCTGCGCGAAATCATGCGCCTCGCCGACGTGGCGAACCAATACATCGCGGAAAAAAAGCCGTGGGACTTGGCCAAACAGGAAGGCAAAGACACCGAACTGCACGAAGCCTGCTCGACTGCACTAACCCTGTTCCGCGACCTCACGCTGTACCTGAAACCTGTGCTTCCCGAACTGGCTGCACAAGTTGAAGCGTTCCTAAATATTCCGCCGTTGGCGTGGGACGACATCTGGAAAGCCTTGCCTGTCGGACATAGCATCAACACCTATCAGCACCTGGCGGTTCGCCTCGACCCCAAACTCATCGAAGCGATGGTCACCGCCAATCAGGAAGGCTTAAAGCCTGCCGCACCCGTGCAATCCGAGCAGCGCCACGCCGTTCATCAACAAAATGAAACGAAAAAAGAAATGGCCCAAGCTGCAAAAGAATTTGAATCGTTCATCTCCATCGACGACTTCATGAAAGTCGATCTGCGCGTGGCGCGCATCGTCAATGCCGAGCATGTGGAAGGCGCAGAGAAGCTATTGAAGCTGACGCTGGACATCGGCGAAGAAAAACCGCGCACGGTGTTCGCGGGCATCAAGTCGGCCTACGATCCGGAAAAATTAAAAGGCCAAATGACGGTGATGGTCGCCAACCTCGCACCGCGCAAAATGAAGTTCGGCATGTCAGAAGGTATGGTGCTGGCGGCATCCGGCGATGCGCCTGGACTGTTCATCCTGTCGCCGGATGACGGTGCGCAGCCAGGAATGCGGATCAAGTAAACCATTTTTGGAGCGGGGGCAAGATGCCTGCGCTCCAAAAGCAATTCAGGGGGTGCTGACACAGCCAGTATGAATAATTCGCTCTTAGCCAAATTTTCGTCTTACTTTCGCCCGCGCCTGCTCGACACCTTACACGGCTACAACCGCCAACTCTTCTCTTCCGATCTGACTGCCGGCATCACGGTCGGCATCGTCGCCCTGCCGCTTGCCATCGCCTTTGCCATCGCCTCCGGCGTTAATCCCGAAGCGGGAATATTCACCGCCATCATCGCCGGATTCATCATCTCCGCACTCGGCGGTTCGCGCGTACAGATCGGCGGCCCCACGGGGGCATTCATCGTGATCGTGTATGGCATCGTGATGCAATACGGGCTGGCGAACCTGCTCATCTGCACCATCATGGCGGGCTTCATATTGCTGCTGATGGGAATGTTCAAACTGGGCAATCTGATCAAATTTATTCCGCGCCCGCTGGTGATCGGCTTCACCAACGGCATCGCAGTGTTGATTGCACTGAGCGAGGTCAAGGATTTTCTCGGCCTAAAAATGGACAACGTACCCGCCGAGTTCTCGCACAAACTCGCCGCGCTCTACCACGCACTGCCCAGCCTTGACTTGGCGAGCATCGCGCTGGCGCTGGCCTCTATGCTGCTGATCATCTTTTATCCCAAGGCTTGGTCGCAACGCATGCCCTCGCCTATCGTGGCACTGATCTTAGGCACACTAGTTGTCGCCATATTCAATCTGCCCGTTGAAACTATCGGTACGAAATTCGGCGGCATCCCGCAAGGCTTGCCCGAATTCGCGATGCCGGAATTCACTTTCTCCACGCTGCGCTATTTGTTTTCTCCCGCGCTCACCATCGCCCTGCTCGGCGCGATCGAATCGCTGCTCTCCGCCACGGTAGCGGACGGCATGATCGACGACAAGCACGACCCCAATCAGGAACTCATGGCGCAGGGCATCGCCAACATCGTCACGCCGTTCTTCGGCGGCATTCCCGCCACTGGTGCCATCGCGCGCACCGCCACCAACGTGCGCTCCGGTGCATACAGCCCGGTCTCCGGCATCGTGCATGCGCTCACTCTGCTGCTCATCATCCTCATCGCAGCTCCGCTAGCCAAACACATTCCGCTCGCCACGCTCGCCGCCATCCTGATGGTGGTCGCGTTCAACATGGGCGAATGGGAAGCGTTCAAGACCCTGCGCAAATACCCCGCAAGCGACAGCGCGGTGCTGGTTATTTCATTTTTATTGACAGTGATCTTCGATCTGACTGTTGCGGTGGAAGTGGGCATGATCATGGCGGCGCTGTTCTTCATTCAGCGCATCACCGAACTCACCCATGTCAGCGTGGCGGAAGTGTCGCCGTTGGCAGATGACGGCGCAGCCACCTTGCTGCGCAAAGCGGTGCCACCGGGCGTAATGATCTATCGTGTGTTCGGTGCGCTGTTTTTCGGCGCGGCAGACAAACTCGAAGCCATTCTCGCCAAGACCCATACCGAACCCGAGGTGCTGATTTTAAAAATGCACGAGGTCATCAGCATGGATGCCAGCGCCTTGCATACACTAGAACATCTGCACGGCAAACTGCGCAGTCGCGGCAAACACCTCATCCTGAGCGGCCCGCATACACAGCCGTATTTCCTCATGCACCAAGCGGGATTTTTCGCGAAGATCGGCACCGAGAATGTGGTGGCGAATGTAGATGATGCGCTGGAGCGCGCGCGGGCTTTGCTGAAAGATCAGGAACGCACAGATTAAATTAAATAACGGTGCTCCGCCAAGGGACACTGAGCCCCTCTGGCGGCAGCTCCTTACTGAATTTCCACCATGCGAGTCGGCTTGTATTTCTTGTAGGAAGGCATTGCCATGCCGACCGATGCGCCGATGTAGGTCGGGTCGGCAATCACAAATCGATCACCGTGAAAATCTACCGTAAAAGCCCCCTCCCCCACCTGCTTGAGAGCTACAGCGGTGGTCATATGCCCCGGAAAAAGCACGCCGACGACTTTGATACCGACCAGTTCATGCACCAGCCATGCGAATAGCACGGAGCGATCCTCGCAATCGTTGTAGGGAAAGTGCAATGACTCCTCGACAAAGAAATATTTTTCACGTCCGAACTGTTCATCGTCCGTTTTGTAGGCGAACGCTTTTTGTACAAAGCTGAGCAAAAAGTTCACCGCCTCCTCTTCACCCATGCTTGCAGTGTATTTTTTCAACTCGGCCAACAGCCCCTGGCGTAGCAGCGAGCTGCCATCGGTGTCGAAATACATTTCAAATTCCGATTGCGGAATGGTATCCATGTATTCGACCAAGCGACGATCATATGGCACGGTGAATTTGATCGCTTTGCCTTTAAAATCGAAGGCGAGTGTGCGTTGGGCGGATGCCGATTTGGTGAATCCGGTAAACGCCGTTTTAATATCCAGCGCATTCAGCTTGATAGGGTAGTCTGACTTGTAGGTGTAGAAAGCGCGGATGCTGTTGCCATGATCCGCCGTCAGCGCGGCATAGTAGGTCTGATTGTTCACCTTGGTGTACTTGGTGGCATACACCGGCTGCTTGATGGCCGCAAACAAAAATACATCTTTATCGTAATAGCCCAGACGCATGTCGTAACCCGACTTGACGAGGAAATACCAGAGCAGCAGATTCTGTTCGGTTTTACGTTCCGGTTGCAATGCTCGCACCACATCGCGCCAAAGCATGACATAGCCCCAGTCATCCAGCTTCAATTCGCGGCGCGCAGCATTGACGGCCTGAATGGTCGTCTCGTATTTGCTGCCGCTCATCGTTGCCCAGAAATCGCTGATGGTTTCGGGCTTGGCTCCGCCGGTCAAACGATAGGCCTTCCATTTCGGATCGAAGCCGAATCTCACCGTGTTGCCGTAAAAAAACACCTCCAACTCGTCGGCAGCCACAGGTACCGGCTTGGGTTGCGGAGGCGGGGGGGGCGGCATCACGGGGGCGAGCATAGGAGCCGTTACAATAGCCGGCGCGGGGATCTGTTTGGGCGAGACTACAGGAGCAGATGGCACCACTACAGGCACCTGTTTCGGCTTCGGCTCTTTGATGCGCACCTTGCCTTGAAAGGTGTCGAATTCGCTCCACTGCATTTTCAGGAAATCCGCAAATTCGCGATCCTGCTTTTCCTTGTACTCGCGAAATTCGGTTTTGACCTGCTGCACGCCCTGCATCTGCTGGCGACGGTAAGCCTCAAAGTCGTCTGTTGCGGCCAATGACGTTAACGGCAAACATAATGCTATTACAGCAGATATTTTATTTGCGCGGTGCATTCGATTCGGCTTCATAAAATCCTCCCAATAAAAAACCCGGATAAATCAATTTCGACCAATCCGGGCTTCAATCACTCACGTCGCGAAGTTTTTATCCGCCCGATTACGGCAATGTCCTGACCAGGCGGAAGCCGATGTACGACTCTTTTCTGTTGATATGCGTTTCGTCGCGCAGATGGGGATACAACTGATCCAAATCGTCGCGGTATGCTCCCCCGCGAACCATGTAGTACTTGTCTTTTCCGTCTCCAGTCCACTCTCTGACATTGCCGTTCATATCGTACAAACCAAACGCATTGGGCTTCAGCGTAGCGACACCATGCGGACTCTGATTGCTGTTGCCCTTATGCCACGCCGAGCTAAAGGCGTCGGCGGTACCGCAATACCGGTGCTTGCCACCGGCACGGCAGGCATATTCCCATTCCGCCGCACTCGCCAACCGATATTGTTTGCCGGTTTTTTCGTTGAGCAAATCGACATACGACTGCACCTCTTCCCAGCTCACCGACTCCACCGGGCAATCGTCACCGCATTGCTTATAGTGGCTCGGGTTTCTTTGCATTAGCGCTTTCCATTGCGCCTGCGTCACTTCCGTCTTGCCCATCGCAAAGGTGGCTACGGACATCGTATGACCATTATTTTGCTCGCCCATTTCAAAACTGCCCGCCTGAATCACCACCATTTCGGGGCAGTCCGGGCAATCGCGGAATATCGTACCGGCATCCTTACTTTTAGCCGCGACCAGGGCTGCGACGGGTGCAACTACAGGAGCAACGGGTGGCGCTACTGGCGCGGCTGCCGGAGCTTCGTCGGGCGCAGTTCCATCGGATGTGGCTTCATCTAATTCCTTCTGGCCTTTGGCGCTACGCCGACCGTCCTTGAAGTCCTGAAACTCTTCCATCGTCTTTTTTCGGTGCACCCCAAACTCATCCTGAGCCTGAGCAAATTTAGCGGGAAAGAGCAATATCGTCGCCAACGAAAGAAACATACCCGCTTTGTACAGATGATCTCGTTTCATAATAGCCCCCTCTTTAACTGCCGTTAATTGCTCGGAACGACCCACACCCACAACACATCGGCCTCTTCGTCGCGCCACTTGGCCTTCACTACCGCTTTGACGTCGGTTTGCTTAGTTTCTTCGCGAGAGACATGAGCGCCAGTCGTACTGGCCCGATCATTCGCCACGGTTGTAGAAAACCCCTGCGCCGACTCTATGGACACCCCGAATCGCTTTGCGAATTCTTCCCTGCCGCGCATGATGGCCATCTCTTCCTGCGCCGCCCTGCCGCGAACATTCATAGCGGCTGAAGCGGATACGCCATTACCGGGATTGTCGATCCACGCCGGTCTTGCCTTGGGATCATCAGCAACAGCTTGGCTCTTACCTGAGGATCCGAATAGTAAAGAAAATATCCCTTCCGCATTGACGCTGCCCGCACAGATCAGCAAAAACAAAACTGGTATCAAAACAAGTTTAAAGCTGGAGAAATGATTCATTGATAGCACTCCTCAATCTTGTACTTGCTTAAGCCACTCGTCGGCATAGCTTTCCAGCGTCTCCATATCCTTCTTGGTTGCGCCACTCAATGGACGATCATCCACACGCTTGCCATCGAAAGACACCATGCGATCCGCACTCAGGGAAAATTCCCGTTTGTATTCGACAAATTCTTTTTCGACACTCGCCTTGTATGCCTCGAAATCACTCTTTTCTTTATTCACTGCGACCTGACCTTCGCGCTTCATTGCCTCGAATTCATCCAGTTCCGCCTTTTTGTGAATTTCAAATTCCCCAGCGGGGCTCTCCACGTTAAGCGTCCCCTTGCGCATGCCGATCTCGTTACGATCCGGTATGTCGGCCACTAAAAAACGCGTGCCGCGAATACCCATGGTAGCGGTCTTCGTCCTGACTTCAAGCGTGCGGTCTTTACCTTTTATGGTATTGACCGCGTAATACACCACGCCTGTCAGCTGACGAAAAAAACCGGTCGAACCGTTATCGATCTCGACCCTGCTGTTTTTTTCCAGCACGATATAACCTGTGTTGCCCACACGTACCACTGCGCGTCCGTCGGCTCCGGTGGCTATGACATTGGCAACGAGCCTCTTGGTGGCGACAGCTTTCTGCTTGCCATCCGCCTTATCGCTTACCGTTACGGCACCTTGGGATTTAACGATCTCAATCGACTCTGCGGCAAAACTGGCGTTCGCCACGCTTAAGCCAACCAAGCAAAGAATTAATCCAAAGCTAGATTTAATTTTTTGCATGGTTTATTTTTTCACCTCCGACGATAATTCACCTTGCACTTTTTCCGCATTAGCGCGCTGAGTCTCTGCGGTATTCCCAGACTTACCGGGTTGTTCGGCACAACCTGATGCTGCAAGGACAGTTAGAAAAATAGCCAGCATTGAAATCAATCTGTTCATATGATTCTCCTTTGATGTCGCTCAACACGAATTTCTGTAACGCGACGAATTGATGATTAGAAAAGTGGCTGGCCACCCAAACCGAACTTGCTCCCAAACAATTGCTACTTTGGCGTCACCAGCCAGATATATAACTCACCTGTCTGCGGGTCAGCCCATTCCTCAATCACGCGTGCCGCATCAAGGCTCAAATCGACCCGACTCTGCATGCTGATCTCGATATCAGCCTCGCTCGCAACCTTTCCTTCACGTTGCTCCATGCTGGATTGCGACGTGGACTTGACCTGAACTCGAACCATCTGAGCCAACTCTTGCCGCGCCTTCATCTGTGCAACCCGATATTGCGCATCGCGACCGCCCCAGTCTTGTTTGGGTGCCGCGCCGACCACGCTCACATAGCCAGCCTTCTCCGGGTTAAGCACCCATGCTGGCAAGCTCACTTTTGCTGCCACAGCAGGAGCTCCCATTTTTGACGCACCCTCCGGCTGCACGACGCATCCCGCCAATGGAAGCGCCGCAGCCAGCAAGCAGAAACGAAAAAAATGTTTCACTGTAAGTCAGTCTTAAAATTTCGCCCAAAGAGAAACCCCTGTTGTAGACAATTTTTCATTCAAACTCCATTCAGTAGTGAGCCCCGAATCAAAAACGTAGTTATATGAGTTGTATTTATAATCGGCGGCAATGCCAAAGTTAGGCGTGAACGGATAGGAATAACCGATGCCCAAACTGAAGCCAAGCGCCATATCCGCAGCATTTTTTACCGTCGTGGTTGTCGAAACGGTATCGTATTTCCCACTCATCAATCCCATCCCCAAACTCAAGCCCAAAGAACCGCCTGCTGCAGGGATACCCACGCCACCACCGAAAATAAAGCCGCTGGTTGAAAAATTACGCGAGGTCGGATTTAGAACAATAGCTGCGGAGGGCGCATCCATTTTTGTTTCGCCGGTCTTCCAGCCAAAATATACATTGGTAGCGGTGCCGCTCGTACCTACTGAAGTGTTTCCAAATACGATCGCATTGTCTGTTCTCGTTAAATTTGTTGAAAAGGTAGTTCCATTAGTAAGTTTACTGTCTCTCGTGCCGCTCCCGCTGGACATCGCATAATCGATATACATTGAATCATCAATCAACCATGTCGCCCCAAAAGCGGTTCCACTAAAAGTGGACTTGGCATACGGATTTCCCGTACTGGCGGCGGGTGAAAAGTCTGTGGAGTAGTCGTTATTCGTGGCACCCCCGCGAACTTTGAGTCCCGATGCCATCGCACTTTGGGAAACAAGTGCCGAAGCGCCCAACAGATAAACTAGCATAGTAATTTTTTTCATTTTCGTCCCTTTCGATATAAAAAATCAAACCTCAAAGCCCAGCTGAACTGCCACTGCCAAATCAAAAACTAAAAGTCGGTACAGACGAGCGACGACGCTCTCCCTCAGCCCGAGCCGCCCGATTGCGCTCTTCCTCGGCCCGGCGTTGTTCTTCCTCGGCTTGCGCAGCCCGGCGCTCCTCTTCCGCCGCGCGAGCCTCTTCCGCCGCTCGCGCCCTCTCGGCAGCCTTGCGGCGCTCTTCTTCTGCCCGTGCAGCTTTACGAACCTCGCGCGCATCGCCCCCGGCCTTCTTTTTCTCTATCCTTTTCGGTTGATCTTCATCGTCCGCATCGGCCGGATTATGCACACGAGCATAGTCGATCTTGCCCCCCGCCAACGTGTAAATCTCGGAACGGATACCTTCAGCCATCTGATCTCGCAATGAATCTCCGATGACCGGCTCAACTCTGGCTTTCAGCGTAGTCTCATACGCCTCGGCCTCGCCAAACATTTGCTGCTTTACGACCTCCTTGTTCGTCAATGTCGCCCGAACCTCGCTGCTCAACTCTTCCTTGCTCAGCTTAAAGTTCTTGATCTCGGTCAAGGAGGTAACGAAAACCACTGACCCCCGCTCCGACGCGGCCAATTCGGCCGCCTTTAGCGATTTCTCTTTGCACGCCTTCGGTGACTCGTCACCACAGGCAACTCGGGCGCTCACTTCCACTTCTTTGGCCGTATGCAAAGTACGGATGTGCCGATCCACTTGCGGATCCACTGCCATATCCACATCCCGCTCAAAAGATCTTTGCAGCCTCTGAAACTCATTATATTGCTCGTTTGCCCTTCCGGTCAGCGCTCTAACTTCGGCAGCAGCATCATCGCGCTTGGCTTTTGCGTTATTCAGGGCGGCCAATGCTTGTTTGTTCGCCTCCTTGGCTTTGGTCAACTTTTCAGGCGCAATCGTATCCGGCGACTCGCGATCTATTTTCTGCAATGTCTCCAAGCGCTCAAGCGCCTGATCGCTTTCCGACTCAAGCCGCTCGATAGAGTCGGCGGCAGCAATCTTTTTAGCTTTGGCAGCCACCATATCCCTGCCAATCTCATCCAATTCCTTGACCTTTGCTTTGATATGAGCGTTTTTCTCACTCAATTCCCTCATGGTTTCCGGCGCGAGCGCACTCGACGCTGCCAGCACAGATACAGGAAACACAACAAGCAATATCAGGAATAAATATATTTTTCTAAATATCATATGCACAAGCAACTCAACATAAAGCAACGGTATTAGAGGAAAAACCTATGCCCGGCGGGGCATAGGTTCCTAGTACATTATTTCGGTATATCGTTACTTTGCAGCTGCGGCTTCTATTTTTTGCTGGGCTATAGCAGCAGCCATCTCATCTTGTGATTTACCGGCTTGGAATTTCTGCCACAAAGCGCGATCATTGTTCATGCTGGTTTTAACCGCTGACTCGGTCAATTTCTGTGCCGATGCCTCATCCAAACCTACCAGCACATACATCGTTCCATCCGGACCCTGACGGCTCTTGAAGATGCGCGTCCCGACCAATGTCTCATTGGTGATTTGCTTGGTCACCGAGGTATTCACTTTGTCTACCGACTCATCCTTACCGGCACCGGTGGTTTCAACATATTGCTTGACCATATTGGCCACTTGCACCTTCATGCGCTGGGCAAGTTGCACACGCGCCGCAGTTGCGGCCATATTTTTCATAAACTCGATGCCTGCTGCGGTTTTCTCAGCCGAACCTACCGCACTCACAACCACGCCTTCAACAGGTTCATCGCAAATCCAACCCGGAGCAGCCTCCTGAGTGTTCGGAAATACGCAGTCCGCCACTTTCTTGGGCGCTTCTTTGACCGGACTTGCCCCGCAGGCGACGAGACCCAGAGCGACAACAGAGAACAACAATACATTAGTAATTTTAGACATTTTCAATACCTCCCAATACAAGTTAATAAAAAACACAAGTTAATAAAAAACGACCCCGCCAACTATTTAATCTTGAATCTCCCCCGTCCTGCCTTTTTACATTTTCTGATTAACTGTTGATGAATGCTTCGGTAAGCAATCTACTCCACGCCGAAAAAATCCACAAGCTTGAAATGCCCCAGATTATTCCGAGTACACGACCCGCACGCCCCCCAAACCGGGCAACTGGCGCAGGTCATTGAGCAGCATATCCGGCAAGGTCACTTGCCATGCCTCGCCCAAGCGCAAAGGAGCACTGGCGATGAGATTGGAATAATTAATTACCACCGGACATTTGCCGCCGCACCACGGCTTTAATATCTCCGCCAACTCTGCGACACGCACCGGGGAATCAATCGAACAGACGATGTCCAGCCGCTTGGCAAAAACGGCACGGGCCGAGGCGAAATCGAACACTTCTTCTGCTGTCACGCGCATGCTGCCGGAATACTCGTCGAAGCTAGCCTTACCCTTCACCACCAGCAACTCACCTTCGCGTATCCAAGTGCGGCTGGCTTCATACAGTTCGTTGAACGCGGTGACTTCGAGTTGCGCGCTGCCGTCTTCGAGCTTGATAATCGCCATACGTCCGCGCCGCGTTTGCTGGATACGCACTTCCCCCACCATGCCCGCCAACAGCACCTCTTTACCCGCGCGCCGTCCGGGATCGTTCTGCTGCTGGGGCGGAGGGGTTATATCGTTCAGTCGCATCTTCACGAATTTCGACACTTCTTCGGCGAACTCCTGATAGGGATGGCCGCTGAGATAGAACCCCAGACTGGTCTTTTCATTTTGCAGCTGTTCGCGCAAGCCCCAGCGCGGGACATCCGCCATCGCCACCGGCATATCGCTGCCCACATCATCGCCGAATAAATTATTTTGATTTGCCGAACGAGCCTTCTGATCGGCGCTACCGAGTGCCACATCGAGCGTCGCCAGAAGTTGCGCGCGGTGGTCGCTGATCGAATCGAAAGCGCCGGCGCGTATCAAGGCTTCGACCGCGCGGCGGTTGACGACGCGGTTATCCACGCGATGACAAAAATCGAACAAATTCAGGAACGGCCCGGCTTGGCGCGCGGCGACAAGGTTATTAATCGCCGATTCGCCCGTGCCTTTTACTGCACCCAGACCGTAAGCCATGCTCTTTGCATCCACGGGGGCGAAGCGGTAATCGGAACTGTTGATATCCGGCGGCAATATCGCAACGCCCTGCTCCAGCGTGTCGATGTAAAAATTGTGCACCTTGTCGGTATTGTCCATATCGGACGACAGCGTGGATGCCATGAACGCGGCAGGATAATGTGCTTTGAGGTAAGCGGTTTGATACGACACCAGCGCATAAGCGGCAGAGTGCGATTTATTAAAACCGTATCCGGCGAACATCTCCATCAGGTCGAACAGGCGCGTGGCCAGCTTCTCGTCGATGTTGCGCTTGACCGCGCCACCCACGAAGATGCCGCGCTGCTGAGCCATCTCATCGACATTCTTTTTACCCATCGCGCGCCGCAGCATATCCGCCCCACCCAGCGTGTAACCGCCGATGATCTGCGCGATCTGCATCACCTGCTCCTGGTACACGATGACCCCGTAGGTCGGACGCAGCGAGACTTCCAGATCGGGGTGGAAATATTCGGCCTTGGCCTTGCCGTGCTTACGCGCGATGAAGTCTTCCACCATGCCCGATTCCAGCGGCCCCGGACGATACAGCGCCACCAGCGCGACGATGTCTTCAAACGTGTCCGGTTGCAGTTTTTCGATGAGCTTTTTCATGCCCTGAGATTCGAGCTGGAACACCGCGCTGGTGTTCGCGCGTTTCAGCAGCGTATAAGTCGCCTTGTCGTCGAGCGGAAGGGTTTCGATTGCGAACGGGGTAACGTCGCTCGGCTGCATCGCCCGCACATAACGCACCGCCCAGTCGATGATGGTCAACGTGCGCAATCCCAAGAAGTCGAACTTCACCAGACCGACCGCTTCCACATCGTCCTTGTCGAATTGGCTGACCGATTTTTTTTCTTCTCCAGCGCTGCCGCCTTCGGCGCAATACAGCGGGCAGAAGTCGGTCAACTTACCCGGCGCAATCAACACGCCACCGGCATGCATACCCACGTTGCGCGTCAAATCTTCCAGACGCCCGCCCAATTCGAGCAGCTCTTCCACGCCTTCTTCGCTGGCGACGATGGCGTTGAATTCCGGCTCCATCTCGCGCGCTTTTTTCAGCGACACCGGCTTCACGCCCTCAAGCGGCACCAACTTGGAAAGGCGGTCGCACAGACCATAAGGAAAATCCATCACGCGCCCGACGTCGCGTATCACCGCTTTCGATGCCATAGTGCCGAAGGTGGCGATCTGCGCCACGTTTGCCGCGCCATATTTCTTGCGCACGTATTCGATTACCAGCTCGCGCCCGTCCTGACAAAAGTCCACGTCGAAGTCGGGCATGGAGACGCGCTCTGGATTAAGAAAACGCTCGAACAGCAATTCGTAGCGCAGCGGATCGAGGTCGGTGATGAGCAGACAATAGGCGACCAGAGAACCCGCGCCCGAGCCGCGCCCCGGCCCGACCGGCACGCCATTGGGGAATTTTGCATCGCGGTATTGTTTCGCCCAGCGTATAAAATCCGCCACGATCAGGAAGTAGCCTGGGAAACCCATCTTGGTGATGGTATTGATCTCGAACGCCAGACGCTCGCTATATTCCGGCATCTTCGCGGCGCGTAGCGCCTCGTCGGGATACAGGTGCAGCATGCGCTCCTGCAAACCGCGCTCGGATTCGATGCGCAGAAAATCGTCCAGACTCTCGCCGTTCGGCGTGGGGAAATCCGGCAGATGCGGCTTGCCAAGCTTGAGGGTGAGATTGCAGCGCTTGGCGATCTCCACGCTGTTTTGCAAGGCCTCGGGCAGGTCGGCAAACAGCGCCGCCATCTCGGCTTGCGTCTTGAAATACTGCTGCTCAGTGAAGGCGCGCACGCGGCGCTTGTCATTGAGCACATAGCCTTCAGCGATACACACCCGCGCCTCGTGCGCTTTGAAATCGTCGATGGTGAGGAATTGCACCGGATGCGTCGCCACCACCGGCAGCGCCAACTCGGCCGCCAATTTCACCGTTTCGCGTAGATGCATTTCCTCGCGCGCAAAACCTGTGCGCTGCACTTCCAGATAGAATCGTCCCGGGAAAATACCGGCCCATTCGAGAGCGATCTGCCGTGCGCTGCTGGCATTGCCATTCAGCAGCGACATGCCCACTTCACCCATATGCGCAGCGGATAAAGCCAGCAAACCCTCCGTCCCCGCCTTGAGCCATTCTTTGCGAATCTCCGGGCGACCGCGATCCTGATTTTCCAAATAAGCGCGCGTCAGCAGTTCGCACAAACGCAAATATCCGGCGTTCGATTGACACAGCAGGAGCACGCGCAACGGCTTGTCGCTGTCGTTCACATTGGTGACGAAAACATCGCAGCCCACCACAGGCTTGAGGCCCGCCCCTCTAGCTTCTTTATAAAATTTCACCAGCCCGAACACATTGGACAGGTCGGTCAAGGCCAGAGCAGGCATGGCATCGCGTTTGGCCGCAGCCACCGCTTCGCCGATGCGCACGATGCCGTCGGCGATGGAATATTCGCTATGAAGTCGAAGATGAATGAATGAGGGAGACGACATATTGATCACGCTGGCTGGTTCGTCCGAATTTTACCACCGTGACAACAGCAGAGAGAGCCTCTACCGAAATGAAAACAATGTTACTGAATGATGATGGACTCGAACAACACCTCGGCCACACCTTCCTTGGCATCCAACTCGATTGCCTTGTTGACCGCAGCCTTGGTTTCCTTGATCAGAAGATGCTTGCCTTCCGATGTTTCGATTTGCTCCGCAGTCTTTCCGCTCAACAAAATAATCATCGCATGGCGAATCGCGGGAGTGTACAGACTCACCTTTTCGCCAGCCTCCGCCTTGGCCAATTTGAGCGTAACGGACAATTGGATCACCTGCCTGAGGCCGACCAGATTAACGGTAAAAGGCTCGAGTTTCTTATAAAGCCCGGTGCCCTCTCCTCCGCCCCCCTGCGCATTCGCGTTGGCAGCAACCATCAGCGAAGTCAAAAACAAAAGCGCCAAACAACTCCGCAAAATGAATTCGATTGACCTTGGCATATTGTTACCCTTAATTCGTTTCTGAATGAATAAATATGGAGCGGGGAATAGGCTCTTAATCACTGAATTCATTTATAAATCTGGCGGAGAGGGGGGGATTCGAACCCCCGATACCTTGCGGTACGCTTGATTTCGAGTCAAGTACAATCAACCACTCTGCCACCTCTCCGAAGCATCGCTCAACGCGAAGCGGCGCGCATTTTAACAGCTGGATATAAAAATCGGGCAGAATGTTTCCATGCGCAACTTGCTCGCTTGGAAAATTGCCACCCTTTTAGCCATCAGCGTATGGCTTTGGGTGACTTTTTCCGCGACTGAACCCCTGCCGGATTGGCGCAAGGGCGAACTGTTCGTCGCCGTACCCCCTGCCGGTCTGGATGTCGATGCGGCTTTCGAGCTGGAACTGGCGACATTGTTCGCACAGAAAATGCAACTCAAAATCAAGCCGCTGGCCATGAATTTCGACCAGATCGCACAAGCGCTCACCACGCACAAGGTGCATATGGCCGCAGCCGGCATGCGCAACAGCAGCAAATTTGGCCTGCGCTTCAGTACGCCTTATCAAACGCTGCGGGAACAAATAGTGTGCAAAGGCCGCACCCCGAGGCGTCTTGCCGACTGGGAGAACATCGATCTGGCCGTAGTCGCCGAATCCGCACAGGAAGAAGCACTACGCGACATAGCAAAACGCATTTCCAACCTGCACTGGGAAGCACGACATGATCAGTCTGTCTCATCTCTCTTGCAAGAAGTGGCGGAGGGCACACTTGGTTGCACGGTGGCGAATGAGGAGCAGATCGCTCTGGCACAAAACTTTTACCCGCAACTCGACGACACGCTTGACCTGAATTCTCCGTCTCATCTGGCCTGGGCATTTGCCAGTGATGTCGATGACGCTCTTTTCGACGGCGCACAGGATTTTTTTGAAGCCATCAAAAAGGACGGCTCGCTCGCTCACCTGATCGACCGCCATTACGGTCATAACGAGCGTCTGCAAAGCGTGGATGCGGCAGCCTTCATCAATAAAACGCGCTCTGTATTGCCAAACTACAGACACTGGTTCGAAGAGGCGGAGGCATTAACCGGCATCGAGTGGCCTCTGCTCGCCGCACTAGCTTATCAAGAATCACACTGGGATCCGCTCGCCACCTCGTTTACCAATGTGCGCGGCATGATGATGCTGACCGAAGGAACGGCTGAGCGCATGAACCTCTCCAATCGTCTGGACGCGCACGCCAGCATCATCGCCGGGGCAAAGTATCTGCAAATGCTGGAGGAATCTCTGCCCAAACGCATCCATGAAAAAGAACGTATCTGGCTGGCTATGGCTGCCTACAATCAGGGCAGGGGCCATCTGGAAGATGCGCGCATTCTGGCCGTCAAATCCGGCTTGAATCCGGATGTGTGGTCGGACGTCAGAAAAGTGATGCCCCTGCTGTCCCGCCCCGCCTATTTCGAACAGACCAAATACGGCCAGGCGCGCGGCGGCGAAGCCGTGATCCTGGTTGAAACGGTGCGCCTTTACCATGACATGCTCAACCGTTTAGAGCTTGAGAACATGCCGCGCTTGCCACCCACACCCTATTTCGGCTACGGCCCCAGCCGCCCCAAAAAAACTAACCCGCAGTGATGGCTGTTATTCCACCCATATAGGGACGCAGCACTTCAGGTACCAGCACGCTGCCGTCGGCTTGCTGGTAGTTTTCCAGCACCGCAACCAGCGTACGCCCGACTGCCAGACCGGAACCATTCAGCGTGTGCAGCAACTCCGGTTTGCCTTGTGCGTTGCGGAAACGCGCCTGCATGCGTCGCGCCTGAAACGCTTCGAAGTTGGAGCAGGAGGAAATTTCGCGGTAGGTATTCTGCGCGGGCAGCCACACTTCGATGTCATAAGTAGTGGCCGCCGAGAAGCCCATGTCGCCGCTGCACAGTTTCACCACACGATATGGCAGATTCAGTTTTTTCAGGATAGTCTCGGCGTGGCCGAGCAACTCTTCCAGCATCTCGTAGGATTTTTCGGGATGCACCATCTGCACCAGCTCCACTTTGTCGAACTGGTGCTGGCGGATCATGCCGCGTGTGTCGCGTCCGTAAGAGCCTGCCTCACTGCGGAAACACGGCGTGTGCGCAACGTACTTCATCGGCAGCTTTTCCAGCGGCGTGATCGTGTCGCGCACCATGTTGGTCACGGGGACTTCGGCGGTAGGGATGAGGTAGAAACTCTCTTCGCCTTCGCCCGTCTGGCGGGGAACCTTGAACAAATCCTCTTCAAACTTCGGCAACTGTCCTGTGCCGCGCATCGACTCTGCATTCACCAGATAAGGGACATAAGTCTCGGTGTAGCCATGCTTCTCGGTGTGCGTATCCAGCATGAATTGCGCGAGTGCGCGGTGCATCCTTGCCAACGGCCCTTTCAGCAACGAGAAACGCGCACCGGCAATCT
The DNA here is from genome assembly GCA_009773615.1 of Gallionellaceae bacterium. Taxonomy (GTDB): domain Bacteria; phylum Pseudomonadota; class Gammaproteobacteria; order Burkholderiales; family Gallionellaceae; genus PALSA-1006. The sequence goes on along the minus strand of WSYA01000005.1, from coordinate 52,325 downwards.
TGGTGGCCGTCTCGAAATCCAGCCCGCCCAGCCCTTCGCCGATGCTGACGTGATCCTTCACCTCGAAAGCAAAAGTCGGCACGCTGCCCACTTTGCGCACCTCAAAATTGTCGGCCTCTGATTTTCCCACTGGCACGCTTTCATGCGGCATGTTGGGGATGACAGACAGAAAAGCATCCATGTCTTGCAGCACCTGCGGCAATTTCGCTTCGAGCTGTTTCAACTCCTCGCCCAGCAAGCCCACCTCGGCCATGATGGCCGATACGTCTTCGCCCTTGGCTTTGGCTTGCCCGATCAGCTTGGAACTCGCATTGCGCTTGGCTTGCAACTCCTGCGTGCGCGACTGAATAGTCTTACGCTCGGCTTCCAGTTGTTCGAACTTCGCGGTGTCCAGCGCATAGCCGCGCGTTGCCAAACGTGCCGCTACTGCGGCTAGGTCGTTACGTAATAGTTGAATGTCGAGCATATTTCCTCAAGCCGCCTTGCGTTTGAAAACCAAAGTCGGCCCCGTCCAGTTCACCAGATCGTAACCTTTCCCAACCAGAAATTTATACAGCTCGCTCTCCATCACCTTGTCGATGGTGTGCTGATGCAGCTCCACAAGGATCAGGAACGGGCTGTATTTTTCAAAGGACAGCGACTCCAAAACCGCCAGATCGTAGCCTTCCGCATCCACGTTCAGCAGGTCGATCTTGCGTCCGGCAAAACGGCTGTTGTCCAACACATAATCCAGCGAAGCCACCGGCACTTTCCTCACCACATATTGCTTGCCCAACTTTCTCTGCTCTTCCGCAAATTCTTTATCCAAAGTGGACATCAAGGAATAACGCCCGAACGAATAGCAATCCTGCAACTCGCCGTGGCCCTCTTTGCTGATGGCATAGACGAGATTTTCATCTTTTCCACGCACCATCTTGAACGCCTCGATCTTGATCGGGTCGAGATCGATGTTCACCCCGCGCCAACCTTTGCGATACCAGCGATAGGTGTTGCTATATTTCACCGGATGGAAACACCCCACATCCACGAAAAATCCGCGTTTGATGGATGCCAGATACTGGTAAGTCGAATCATCCTCGCCGTATTGCGAATAGTGCCGCATAGAAGTCCGGCTGATATAAATCTTGCGTAACAGAAAAAGTTTACGCAACAACCAGTTATCCAAAATAATATCCATATAGCCCGTCTCTCTTTGATTAAGTATTCTTCTTTGCCGCTGCATCCAGCTCGCGCAAATGCGCCAGCTTTTCCGATATCTTTGCTTCCAGCCCGCGCCCGGTCGGCGCGTAAAAACTCACTTGCGTCATACCGTCGGGAAAATAATTCTCGCCCGCCGCATAACCGTCCGCCTCGTTATGCGCATAACGGTAGTCCTTGCCGTAATCCAACTGTTTCATCAACTTGGTCGGCGCGTTGCGCAAGTGCAACGGCACCTCGCGCGAACCGTCCTGACTGACGAAGGCGCGGGCGGCATTATACGCGACGTATCCGGCATTGGACTTGGCAGCGATGGCGAGATACAAAACCGCCTGCGCCAGCGCCAATTCGCCTTCGGGCGAGCCGAGGCGCTCATAGGTGGCGGCGGCATCGTTGCACAACTGCATGGCGCGCGGGTCGGCGAGGCCGATGTCTTCCCACGCCATGCGCACGATGCGTCGCGCCAGATAGCGCGGGTCGGCACCGCCGTCCAACATGCGCACGAACCAGTACAGCGCAGCGTCGGGATTCGAGCCGCGCACCGACTTATGCAGCGCGGAAATTTGGTCATAGAACGCCTCGCCACCTTTGTCGAAGCGGCGCAGTTTTTGCGCGAGCGTGTTGTCGAGAAAGGCGACGTCGATGTTGTTCAATTTCGCGGCGGCAGCGGCGGTCTGCAATTGCTCCAGCACATTGAGCAGCCGCCGCGCATCGCCATCGGCGTAACCGATGATGCGTTCCACGGCAGCCGCATCGAATGCAATGTCACGCAATGCCGCTTGGCGCGCGCGCGCGAACAATTGCGCCATCTCGCTTTCGGACAACGATTGCAACACATACACCTGCGCCCGCGACAGCAAAGCGTTGTTCAATTCAAACGAAGGGTTCTCGGTAGTCGCGCCGATGAAGGTGACCAAGCCCTGCTCGACGAACGGCAGGAAAGCGTCCTGTTGCGACTTGTTGAAACGGTGCACTTCGTCCACGAACAGGATGGTGTGGCGACCGCTCTGCTGCAAGGTCTGCTCGGCCTGCGCGATGGCCTCGCGGATGTCCTTCACGCCGGACAACACCGCCGATAACGGCACGAACTCGGCATCGAAGGCGGATGCCATCAGCCGCGCCAACGTGGTCTTGCCCACTCCCGGTGGCCCCCACAAGATCATCGAATGCAGCTTGCCGGATTGAAACGCAAGGCGCAGCGGCTTGCCCTCACCCAACAGATGGGATTGGCCGATAACCTCGTCAATATGCTGCGGACGCAAGCGTTCGGCGAGCGGGGCGGCGGGTTGGTTGGGGGCAAATAAATCAGTCATTATCTATTACGCAAATCGCCGATCTGTGAAGAAGTTACTCCGGCTTTCCGCATTCAAAAAATCCATCAGGAAAGCTGGTCAATACGCCAAATGGAAGCTGCCACCTTGGCAAGATATTTTTGCCTTGCCTCAATACGTGCGGGCTTCCAGTCGGCATTTTCTTTCGCCAGCTTTTTGGTTAATTCAAATGCGCTGGCTTGCAAAACTGGCTGCTTGACGATATAGGCCGCGTTGGCAATATCTTTGTTAGCCCCTTTTTCGAGCAGCGCCATGTTGCCGATGCGGTAAACCATGGACTCCACCTCCTCATCGGAAAACATATCCCACCCGTTCTCCGGGTTTTGCGGCAGCACATGCTCGATATTAAAGGTGTCGCTCTCGAAATCGTAATCATGCCCGCCATGTTGCCGCTCGATTTCACAAAGAATGTAACGCACGATGCGGTTATTACGGGAGTCGGTCGTACGGATAATTTTGTCGGCAAAAGTGGCCTTGAAAGCCTCGTCGGCCGGGTAAATCTCCCGCAACGATCCGATCACCTGTGCCGCGCCGACAGCACTCTCTCGGTTGATTTTCTGGGCGGCTGCATAGTATTCCCGCTCCTGCTCGTTGGTCGGCAGATTGCCGATCACGTTATAGCGGAAAGCAATCATCACACAAGCTCGCAGAACCGCAATAAATTGCTCCTTGGGCAATGCACGATTCGCCGCCATAACCAGAGGAAACGGCTGGCGCACCCTGAACATCTGCAACAGTTTTGCGTAGTTTCTCAGCGTGGCATCCCAATGCGAAGCTTCAGGATTGGTCAACGCCAAATAGGTGTCCATATCCTCTTCCATACCCCGCAGCAATTCAAAGACAGCCGCCCTGTCGTTCACTTTATTGCGGATAGTTTTAAACAGATCGGATTGACGCACAAAAGTATTGCGGCTATTCCAGTGACTGCGCAGAAAATCCGGGAAGCTCTCCGAACCCAAACGCGTCACCATGGACTCCCAGCGGTCTTCCAGCACCTTCATTTCGTTGGGATGCTCGTTTTGCTTGTGCAATACCGAAAACAGGTAATTCTTGAGCAAGTCTGTCGAAGACAGCCGTACACCCCGCGCATTCAGTGTTTCAAACACTTTATAAGCGTTGAGTTCATCGGTCACGTTGATGACTGTAAAAAACAGGCGGTCACTCATCGTTTCGACCAAACGGGCCAACACCACGCCTTCATCGCCATCCTGTTTTTTTGCATAGTCGCGAACACGCTTTTCATACCACTCGAAAGCCTTGCGCAAACCATGCTCCGAGGCGCGAAAACCCCGCACGGGCAAATGCCCGAGCGGAACGAGATAGGTTTGAAAATAACTATCGTTATTGCGGTTCAGTGTCAGTTTGCTGCGGGTCACCAGAGTAACGGGATCAAGGTAACCGATATAGGTATTGCGGATTTGCTCCAGCCTCTGTTTATTTTGCTCTGGATTCTTGCCCTCCTCGACCACACGCTCAAGATTCTTGAGTATCGAAAGAACAATCAGACTAAGCGTTGTCAGCCGCTGTTGGCCGTCAATGACATCAAAACATTTTTCGTCCTGCGATTGCAAAACAAGATAACCCATATAATGGGCAGGCTCTCCCCCTTCCTGAATTGTGCCCAGAATATCCGACCACAAATCTTCCCATTCCTCGCTAGTCCAACTGTAATCGCGCTGAAAACGGGGGATTTGATAAGTCAATCCATTACCGATCAATTTCCGGTAGGTATTGTTTTCAGTTTTAAAATTAGTAGCCGACATATATTTCTCCTTCTTGCTCTCTGCGCATATTATCCCCGACTCCCCAGTTATCCGCCCAGCATATCCGCCCTTTGGACGGCGTGAACTTGAACAGTTGCGGCAACAGCGACGGGGTGTTTTTCAATTCAGAGAAACGCAACACAGTGCGATGACCGAAGGTGTCGTACAGTTCCGTCACCGCAAAGCCAAACTTCCGGGATACCGTCTCCGATTTATCACGCAGTGCGTGATAAATTGCCGCCGCCGTTACTCCAACCTTCAAAGCAGATACTCCATTCACTGCGTGGAGTATTACAGCCCCAGCCTGCAACGCTCCAAAATTCCGAGGCAATGTCTCGGAATTCACCAAACCGCCAGATTTCCGACGCACTGCGTCGGAATTTATCCTCGGCAACAGCGGGGCATTCTCTTTTCAACGCACATAAAAACATACTGATTCCGTTGATAAAACCAATGCATTCCGTTTTCAAATGAAGTAAATAAGTCTACATAGCACTTATGCCGAGCATAGCCGCCCAACTTCTAAACCCCTCGAATTCGACCGTTTGGGGCATTGATTGATGATACGACTTTTCATTCGACTGCCCCCTCAACCACCTCCAGTGTGGCAGGGATTTTCGTCGCATTACCTTCAACGATGACAATCTCTTCGGGCGTTAAGCCGTACAGGCCATAGACCAATTGATCGATTTCTTTGTCGAGCCCCGTAGTGTCGGATTTTAAGTCTGCTTTTTTGTCCGCCAAGATTTTCTCTACGCGCTGGCTGATGGCTTGTTTTTGCGCTTCCGTGGCAACGGCTATCGGGAACTGAGCAAGCTCGTTCACTTTGAATTGCGGAAACACGCCGCGCTGCAATTTACCGAATTTATGCACGAACCAAAACGTCATTAAGCGCGAATTTAACAGCCCCAACAAAAACAGCGGCGCGTCTTGAATGTTGACGATGTTCATGGAATTTCGGTCATTCAACCACACCTCTGTCGTATAACAAGCGTGGATGCTGTAGGGCGGGGACGAGGGAATTTGCCGCACTAAAATGCGCGGCGTAGAGAACAACTCAAATTTACGTGGCGCAGCTAAATTGTCGCCGTAAGACAAATACTCACCGCTCCAGCCCAAGCCGTAACGCTGCACATCACGCCCATCCAGATACGGCCAGTAACTATCGTCTAATGCTTCCCTTGCATGATGTACGCGCTGATTTTTCATATTCTCAGTTTGCACAGGCTCGCCCTTGCCAACTTCATAAACCATCAGCCCTGCCTTAACATCCGCCACCGCATCCAAGGGCTGCGCCCCTGCTTCAATTTTTCCTAACAAACCATGCGTAGAGCCCGCTCTAAAGGCAGCAATATTGATAATGGCATCGCGTTGCGCCAAGAAATAATCGGGCTGAGCTTCATGCACTAAGGTGAGTGTGTCCGCACCACTGGATTCGTAGAGCTTGAGTGCGGGTGTAAAACTGCCTTTTTCATACATGAGAATACTGGTATCGACGCTGGCATCTTCAAACACCTTCGCATAAAAATTGATGACGCTAATATCAGATTGATGCAGCACAAACTCGCGCACCACTTTCGCGCTGTTGATGGTGAGCCAGTTATTGGGGGTGATGTAAGCCAAGCCGCCACGGGCTTTAAGTAAGTGCGTGCCGCGCTCTAAAAACAAGATATACAAATTGAGTTGATATGCAGCCAAAGCATATTGGGCGTTAAAGTATTTACGGTCAGAATCGGTAAAGTTCTCGCGCGCAAATACATACGGCGGATTACCAATCACCACATCAAATCCCACGAACCCGCCCTCGTCATTTAATGCTTCTGGAAATTCAAAGCGCCACTCAAAGGCATTCTCATAAACTTTATTGCTCTTAATCTCTTCGATCTCAGCATTCAGCTTGTCAAATTGGGGTTTGAGCTTTTCCTGTTTTTGCTTCCGCGCTTTCTTCTCTTTGGCGGATTCTTCAAGCAATGTTTGCGGCAACTCCAAAGCTCTGAGCTCTACGCCCAAATTCACCAGCCGCTTCGCCTTGGGGTCATTGCTCTGTATCTCGCTACGAAAGTTGCTTTTGATTTCCGCAATCAACTGCTCCATTTCGCGCTTCTGCTCTTTGCTGCTGGCATTGCGGTAGGTATCAACCGCTTTTCTATAATCCGTCAAAGACAGCTTGCTCTTCTTGAGCGCATCTTTTAAGTCCGCATCCAAGGCAAAGCGGCTGATGAGCGAGTTGCCGACCTTGATGTTGATGTCGATGTTAGGCAGGGTTTCGAGTTGTCCATCGGCGTTGTAGTACGCATTTTTAAGCAGCTCGATCCACAGGCGCAGGCGGCATATCTTGACGGAGTTAGGGTTGATGTCCACGCCGAAGAGACAGTTTTCGATGAGTGTCTGCTTTTCGTTGAACAGCGTTTTCTGGACGCGCGCACTTTCCGGGTTGGTCGGGTTGTAGGTGAATTCGTCTCCCTCTTCATCGCGAACCAGCAGTTCGTCATTGATGATCTCGATGGAGTAATTTTTGAGCCGCTTGCCCTCGGTATCTTGCAAGATACCCAGTTCGCTTTTGATGGCGATCAGCTCATTCAGCGCGGACACCAGAAAATGCCCAGACCCGACGGCGGGGTCGCAAATCTTCAGGCTGTTGATGATAGTGTTGGCTTCGACTCCGTCTTCGATCTTGTTGTATAGCTCGGTGGTGTCTTTGCAATCCCAGCCTTTTACTTCATTGAATTTCTGCACCACTGCGCGCCGCAATGTTTCGCGGCACATATACATGGTGATAAAGCCGGGAGTGAAGAACGATCCGTCTTTGTAACCATTGATTTTTTCAAAGATCAGCCCCAACACGGAGGCATTGATCAGCGCCTTGTTGTCGTCTTTAAGATCATCATTGCCTTCACTGGCAAAGTCGTAAGCCTCCAGAAAGGCGAACAGGTATTCCAGCGTATTTAACTCGCCCGTTCTGCGCTTTCCCTTGGCATCTTTGAGTACCGTTGCGGAATACAGAGGCAAGACAATCTCGCCAGCCAGGTTGCCGATATTGAGCGTCTTTCTCTCTATCTCGGTCGGCTCAAACAATGAGCTGTTCAAATAGGGGACTTGGGCAAATGTCCGTTTGATCTCCTCTTCACGTTCATCCGGCTTCCGCGCCAGTACCGCAAAAAACAAACTATCCAAATCATCAAAACTTCTGATTCTTTGAAAATTGAGGAAGGCATAAGACGTATCGCCTTTGTGGTAGGCGATAAGCTGGGCTTCAAGTAGCTTGAGAAATAGAACGCGGTTGATCCAGGTGATGACCAACTCCAACCCTACGTTGAACAACTGCTCCTTCGTGGTTTCTCCGTACAAACTCGGCTTGTCAAAGTTTCGCAGCTTGTCCAGCGCATCCATTTTGGCGATCGCGTTTTCCAACAATGAGGCGCGATTGCGCTCACCTTCTTGCTTGCGCTGAATGAGTTTCTTGCTACCGTCTTTCACTTCGATCAAGCCGATGATGTGCAGCAATTCAGAATAAAAGTCTTTGTTTAGACTGTTGCTGTCATTGGCAAAAGGAAGTTTTAGCAGATGTTCAGGCGAAAATACTTTGAGTAAAGCGATGAGTTTTTTATCGCTACTTTTTTCACGCAAATCGAAGTGGGTAAATTCGACATCTCCCATTTTTTCAATCGCAGGCTTGGCAATTTCTTTGTAAAAAAAGTCTGTCGTACTACCCGACAAGCGTCCCGCTTCAAAGTCATTAAAATCTTTAATCAGTGCCGAATTATTTGCAAAGGCTTTCTCAAACACATGGGAGTCAAATATGAACCACTCGTATCCATTCGTGATAATGAGATTCTTGACGGCGAAATTTTTACCCATAATGCGCAGGCGTTCACGCAGGTAATAAAGCACCAACTCCTGCATCGCTTTGACATTGAGATTATCCAGCGAAGGCATTTCCGCCTGATTAGTCGGGCGTTTTGTTTCAATGATTACACCCACAGAATCAGTGGGTAATTTTCCATTATGGACAACCAGATCAATGCGATCACTAGTATTGATGAAGTAAGCGGGAAACTTAAATGCGTATTTCAGGAAGTCGGAGATATGATTCTTGTGATGCTCTTCGCTTTCGCCCGGGCTGCCTTTTATCTGCTCTACAAGTTCAGACAACTTGGCCTTAAATTGCTCGAATTGCTCCCGCCCCGGTTTGACTTTCAACAATGCGTGGGAAAGTGATTTACTTGGCGTTTTAGAGACATGAGCCATTTAGATTATTCCCCCAGCACATCCGCGCCTTTGGGCGGCACGAATGTAAACAGCTGCAACGACAAGGGGGGATTGTTTTTCAGCTCAGAGAAACGCAGCACGGTGCGATGCCCGAAGGTGTCGTACAACTCCATCACCGCCAATTCCGACTTGGCGTTAAAGGCCATGAGTATTTTTTCGAAATTGGTCTCGGATGATTTCGGCTTGGCTTGCAGCCATTCCAGTCCATTGCGGTCTGCGAGGTCTTTCAATACGAAGCTGCGCTCGATCTCGTTGTTGCCGGACAGCAGCGCCGCCGGACTACCGCCCAATGCAGCATCCAGCTTTTTCACCGTGACCTGATTGAGATCAACATCGTACAGCCAGAATTTTTTACCGTCCCCCACAATGAGCTGCTCGTATGGCTTATGGTAACTCCAGCGAAATTTCCCGGGGCGCACAAACTGCATGGTGCCGGACGCGCTTTGGATGCGCTTGCCGCTCTTGTCCTGTACTTCTTGCGTGAAGTTCGCCTGCGCGGAGTGCGTGGCGGCGACGAAGTTTTTCAGCTTGTCGGTGGCGGAGGCGTGGGCTGCTGTTGATGCCAGCAACAAAATGGATACATAAAATCTCAACATCTGAAACCTTTCACCACAGAGGCACAGAGACACCGAGAAAACCCAAACCTAGATACATATTTACCTGATTGGCGTTTCTCTTGTTTTTCCTCTGTGCCTCTGTGTCTCTGTGGTGGATTGTTTGGGTTATTCACTGCGTGCCGGAGCTAGCACTTCGCGATTACCGTTGCTCTGCATCGGCGTAACGATACCGGCTTTTTCCATTTGCTCGATCAAACGCGCGGCACGGTTGTAACCGATGCGCAGATCACGCTGCACAAAAGAAATAGAGGCCCTGCGCGATTTAAGTACGACAGCCACAGCTTGGTCGTACAGCGGGTCGGCTTCGGCATCCGCGCCGCCATCCAGTTCTTCGCCGTCGCCCTGCTCTTCCATCGAGGTGAGCACGCCTTCGATGTAATTCGCTTCGCCTTGCGCTTTGAGATGCTCGATTACACGATGCACCTCCTGATCGGATACGAAGGCACCGTGTATGCGCTGCGGATAGCCTGTTCCCGGCGGCAGATAGAGCATGTCGCCCTGTCCCAGCAACGCTTCAGCGCCCATCTGATCGAGAATGGTGCGCGAGTCGATTTTGCTCGACACTTGGAACGACACACGCGTCGGCACGTTCGCCTTGATGAGTCCGGTAATCACATCCACCGAGGGACGCTGTGTCGCCAGCACCAGATGGATGCCGGAAGCGCGTGCCTTCTGCGCCAGACGCGCGATGAGTTCTTCAACTTTCTTGCCCACCACCATCATCAGGTCGGCCAGCTCGTCGATGAATACCACGATAAACGGCAGTTCTTCCAGCGCCTCGGGATTGTCGGGCGTGAGCGTAAACGGGTTGGTCAGCGGCTTGTCCGCCTTGATCGCATCGCGCACTTTCTGGTTGTAGCCAGCCATGTTGCGCACTCCGAGCGCCGACATCAATTTGTAGCGCTTGTCCATTTCCTGCACGCACCAGTTCAATCCCGATGCGGCTTGGCGCATATCGGTGACCACCGGCGCAAGCAGGTGCGGGATGCCCTCATACACCGAGAGTTCCAGCATCTTGGGGTCGATCAACAGCAGGCGCACTTCCTGCGGCGTGGCCTTGTAGAGAATGCTCAGAATCATGGCATTGATGCCCACCGACTTGCCCGAACCGGTGGTGCCCGCCACCAGCACATGCGGCATCTTCGCCAGATCGGCGACGATAGGCTTGCCGGAAATATCCTTGCCCATCGCCATCGTCAGCGGCGAACTCATATCGGCATACACCTGCGAGCCGAGAATTTCCGACAGATGCACCATCTGACGTTTCGGATTGGGCAACTCCAACGCCATGAAGCTCTTGCCGGGGATTGTCTCTACCAGACGGATACTGACCACCGAAAGCGCACGCGCCAGATCGCGCACCAGATTGGTGATCTGACTGCCCTTCACACCGACTGCCGGCTCGATCTCGTAACGCGTGATGACCGGCCCCGGATAGGCGGCAACCACTTTCACTTCCACGCCAAAATCCATCAGCTTGCGTTCGATCAAACGCGAGGTGAATTCCAGCGTGTCGGACGACAACACTTCGACTTCATGCGTAGCCGGATCCAACAGGTGCAAAGGCGGCAGAGGCGAGTCGGGCATATCTGAAAACAGCGATACCTGTTTTTCTTTTTCCACGCGGGTGGAGCGCTGCACTTCGACCACCGGCATTTCGATGCGTATGGGCTGATGCTCCTCCACACGTTTCTTTTCCACTTCCACGATCACGCTACGCTCGGTGACGGCTTGTGCGCCGATGCGCTTGTCCTGACGCGTCTGCCATGCATTGCGCGCCCACAGATAGGCAGTTTCGACAGCCTCGCCCAAACCATCGATGAAACGCAACCACGACAAGCCGGTGAACAAACTGAAACTCGCCGCCATCAAGGCCAGCAACAACAAAGTCGCCCCGGTATAGCCGACAAGGTGCGCCAGCATGTTCCCCAGCACGGCGCCCAACATGCCCCCGGGTGCCAGCGGCAACGCCACTTTCCATCTATACATCTGCAATGCCTCCAGCGCGCTGCTGGAAAACAACAGGATGAAAAAACCCAGCAGCACCATCCACAGGGCGCGTTCTCCGAACAGACTGTCGGCGCGAATGCTGCGGTAATTCGCCGACACGCGTTGCAACAGCAACCCCACCCACCACCATGCGGAAAAACCGAAGATATACAGCATGAGGTCGGCCAGCCATGCGCCGAGCAACCCTCCCGGATTGTGTATCGCGGCGGAACCGGCGCTGTGCGACCAAGCCGAATCGGCGCGGTCATAACCGTACAGGACGAGGATGAAATAGAACGCTGCGGCCACCAGCAGCAGCCAGCGGGATTCGCGCAACAAGGTGAGCAGTCTTTCAGTAAGCGGTTGCAAAGCGCTATTGTACGGCTGGGCCATTGGCATCCGATTCCGTCGAGGGCAGGAAACCCAAACGTCTTGCCGCGCTCACCGCCTCCAAACGGGAACTCACGCGCAACGCCTGATACACCGCCGCCGTATGGATTTTTACCGTGCCCTCGGCCAGACTCATTCTTTCCGAAATCTCTTTGTTGGACAGGCCTTCTGCGAGCCATTGAAGCGTCTGCATCTGACGCGTGGTCAAACCGCTCTTATTTTGACGGGCGGTGCGCTTATCCGCATTACCAGCCCCCTGATCCAGGCCTGCCATCGCTTGCTGCAACAGCTGCGGCGGCAGATAAACCCCTCCGTCCAGAACCATGCGCAGTGCGGATAACATCATCTTGCTCGACGACATCTTCGATATAAAACCCATCGCACCGTATTCCATCACCTTTTCTATGTCTTCGCGCTGATCGGAGCCGGACACCACCACCAACGGAATACTCGGGTTAGCCGTATGAAAATCCAGAATAGACTTCGCCCCGTCGCTCCCCGGCATATGCAGATCCAGCAGCGTCAAATCCAAGTCTGGATTGTTGGCAGCCTGTTTCATCCCGTCCACGAAATCACCCGAGTCGATCACCTCGACCTCGTCGGCGAGTTGCTGCAAAACATAGCGCATACCGTCGCGAAAAAGCGCATGGTCATCGACCATCAAGACCTTAATTTTCATTCTGCCCCTGCCCTCTCCTCATTTCTTACAAGAAGCCCCTCTCTCTAACTAGCCATTCGACTAAGCACGATAAAACCGTGAAGTCGCTGATTATCCCGTAAGCGGGAGAAAGAACGAACGCGAAAGACCATTTCACCCTCTGCTCGCAATCATATCATCCCCGCACGCTAGCTCAACCCTCTCCATGCAGAGCGAAATGCATCATGGTGCGTAAACGCGCCGGCGCGATGGGTTTATGCAGCAATATCGCCCCGCTGGCATGAATTTCCTGTAACACCTCAGCCGCCGTATCGCCCGTCAACACCAGAGAAGGCACATTACCCCACAGTTCGCGCATGCGTTCAATCACATACACCGCCGTCACACCCTGCGGCAGACGATAATCGCACACCAGCAGATCGGGGCGCAGCCCCGCGACATCCATCTCGCGCATCACGTCTTCGGCAAGCTCCCCCGCGAACACGCGGCAACCCCAGTCAGCCATCAAGCCCGTAATCAGCAGGCGAATGTCTGGATCATCTTCCACCAACGCCACCGCCACACCCCGCAAATCGTGGCGAGAATGCGTGATAACGAACGGTTGCGCCAACTGCTCCGTCTCGCCCCGCTGCACAACCAAACTGAATTCGGAACCTTTCCCCGGCTCCGACTTCACTTCGACTTTACATCCCAACAAACCCTCTACACGACGCACGATGGACAATCCCAGCCCCAATCCCTTGCGCCGGTTCCGGTGCTGATTGTCCACCTGATAATATTCTTCAAAAAGATGCGGCAACGCTTCGGGGGCGATGCCGATACCCGTATCGATGACCGCGAAGCGAAAACCCTCAACCACAGGCGCGCAACGCACGTCCACATCGCCCTTGTCCGTATAACGTATGGCATTGGAGATCAGATTGCGCAAAATGCGATCAAGCAGAAAAGGGTCGCTATAAACGACGCCATCCACGACAGGCATATAGAAACCCAACCCTTTGCTCTGAGCGAGCGGAGCCATGTCAACATACAGTCGATCCAGCAATGGCTGCAATTCGAAGTTCTGCCAGCGCACCTCCACGATTCCCGCCTCCAGCCTTGAAACATCAAGCAGTTCGTCGAACATTTCCACCAGCGCATTCACCGACTTGCCGATCTGCGCGGACAGCTGTTTCGTTTCCTTTTCTTGCGCCACTTCCTGTATCGCGTCGCTGAACAACATCAGCGCCTGCAAAGGTTGACGCAGGTCATGACTGGCTGTCGCCAAAAAGCGCGACTTCTCCCGATTGGCCGATTCTGCACGAGATTTCTCCTTGGTCAATTGCTCTACCAGAAAGAGATTTTCATAACGCTGACTTAACGATATAAAAAATGTTTTCGCCAACTGCCGCCCGGAGTTGATCGCCACAAAAGTAAACAAGGCCAGCATCGCAGCGAGAACCCAGTGCACGGAATCCCCTTCGTAGGCGACACGCACTATAGTGGGCAACAGGATGCTACTTTGGAACAGATACAAGGCTGGCGGGTAAACCGGATTCATGGTCACCGCGCCGGCCGACAATCCCAATATCACGCAAATGAACAATGCCTGATTCGCCAAATCGACCGGAAAAAAATACATGACCGCAGTTCCCCACATCAGACCAACCACGCCCGCAAATACATTGAAGGCACGGCTCCACATCCGGCACTGCTCGACAGTCTGCACGGCAGAGCGATATTTCCACCACGACCACATTTCGGCACAGTGCATCAGCAGCAGCACCGCCAGCCAGACCAGCAGGCCTGTATGCGATGCCTGATTCCACAACAAGCCGACCGTCAAGGGCTCAAGAATTGTCTGGCTCCCCACCATGGCAGGGAAAAAACGCAAACGCTCGCGGATCTGGTCTGCGCGTATCGGCAGATTTTCCGCGTCGATGCGAAAACTGATTTCTTCCCAAAATGAGGGAGTGTCCATCATTGCCTTCCTTTCATCGACTCATCGCTAATAGCAGCTTGATGTCCCGCAGCAGAAATTCGGTCTTTTGCTGGTAGGGTGCCAAAAGCACAAACTTGCCACCCGGCGCGATCAGATAAGTTCCCGCTGAGTGATCCAAAGTATAACTGCCGCTTCCCTCTTGTTTCCTGTACTTCACACCGAACGCTTTTGCCACCTGCGCGGTGGCGACCGCATCGCCCGACAACCCCGCAAATGCAGGATGAAATGCCGGCACATATTGCGCCAGCAACTCGCGCGTGTCGCGCTCGGGGTCGAGCGTGACGAACAGCACCTGCAGCTTATCGGCATCCTTGTCGAGCAGACGCATCACCTGCGCCATATCCGCCAGCGTAGTGGGACACACATCAGGACAGTGCGTGTAGCCGAAAAACATTGCGACCACCTTGCCTCTATAGTCGGCCAGACTGCGCGGCTTTCCCCCCGCGTCGAAAAGATGGAAGTCGGCTTGGGCATATTGGGAGCTGACGTCGCTGGCTTTAAAGGGCGACGGCAGCTTCGCTTCGCCGCATCCCGCGATGAGCAAAATAACCAACCCGCAAATTAAGTTACGCAGCCACATGACACGCTCCCGTCCATCCGTACATGTAAAACGTGTAAGCGACCTTATACAAGCCATACACACCCAAGGTCACCACCAACAGCCCTGCCGCCAGCCGCACACGCGGCGACTGCACCCAACCTTTGATGCTTTCCCAAAACAATCCGATCGCCAGAAGATTCGGCAATGTACCCAAGCCAAACGCCAACATGATTAGCGCGCCCTGTGCCGCACTGCCGCTCGCCAGCGCGGTGAGCAACACGCTGTACACCAGCCCGCACGGCAACCAGCCCCACAACGCCCCCAACCCCAGAGCTCGCGGCACCGTATTCACCGGCAGCAGGCGCGAGGTATAGGGTTTCAGCCGAAGCCACAACCCGACACCCAGTTGCTCGAGTTGCCTCACCGCGCCCCATACGCCCGCAAGATACAAACCCAAGGCGACCAGCATCAAACTGGACAACGCGAACAGCAGATGTTGCACCGGCACCGCGTCACGCATCAGCAATCCGGCCTGACCGATCGCGCCGACCAACGCGCCTGCCGCCGCATAACTGGCGATGCGCCCGCCGCTGTAGGCCAAGTGAAAAGGCCAGCGCGCTTCATCTTTCGGCACTTGCGCCGTGAAGATGCCGACGATGCTGCCGCACATGCCGAGACAGTGGACGCCACCGAGCAGGCCGACGAAAAATACTGCGATGATGCTAAATTCAGCCATGGACTTGATCCGTTTTCGCCTCGGGTTTTTCCAATAGTTCCACGTGCAAATGCGCGGCTGTCGCCCGCGCATCCGGTTGCACCTGGTACGGGATCACTCCCAGCAGCGGTGCGGCGATACGCTCGCACAACGCATCGATGTTCTGCTGCAACGCGGGCATCTCCGCGTCCAACACGTTCGCCACCCAGCCCGCGCATTCTAATCCGTAATCGGCGATGACTCGCATGGTCAGCAGCGCATGGTTGAGACAACCCAAGCGCATGCCTACCACCAGAATAACCGGCAACCCCAACTCCCGAGCCAGATCGGCGCTATCAAATTTTTCGTTCAGCGGCACCAGAAAACCGCCGGCACCTTCCACGATCACCTCGTCGGATTGCCCGGCCAACTCTCCATAGGATGTGAGGATGCGCGACATCTCGATGCGCACACCAGAATCGCGCGCGGAGATATGCGGCGCAACGGGATGCACAAAACAATAGGGATTGACCTGCCCATAGCTCGCCTGCACATTGCTGGCGAGCAACAGCCGCTTCGCATCGTCATTGTGGTAATCGTCATCGCACCCCGATGCCACCGGCTTGAATCCGACCACGCGCTTGTCCTGCGCGGCAAAGGCGTGCAGCAATGCGCAACTCACCAGCGTTTTGCCTACGCCCGTATCCGTCCCCGTGATGAAATAGCTCATAACCTAAAGTCCGTTTTAATAATCGCGCGTCCGTCCTGCGTCTTCTTCGGCGCCACCTTCCACGCATGCCCGTAAATGATCTCGAAGGTCGCAGGCAATTTTCCGTCGCGACGCAGCCTCTCGTAATTATCCGTTATACGCTGCCAGGCCGCCTTGCCCATCATGCCCGGCGCGCGCCCGGCCGTGGCATTGTGTGCGCCGATGCTCTTCAGGTCCTGCATTACCGCGCGCACATCGTCGTAGGTAAGCGTGATGCGCTCCATCTCCATCACCGGATCGGCAAATCCCGCCGCCACCAGCATATCGCCGATGTCGTGCATGTCGGCAAAACGATTAAGGTGGCTATATCCATCCACATCGCGGAAAGCGATGCGCAACTCATGCAAGGTATCCACTCCGAAGCTGGAAAACATCAACAGCCCCTCCGGCTTGAGCACACGCTGCAGCTCGACGAAAGTCGCGGGCAGATCGTTGCACCATTGCAGCGCGAGATTCGACCACACCATTTCCATGCTGCCGGAAGCAACGGGCAACGCCTCGACATCCGCGCACACAAATTGTTCGCGTTGCACAGCGAATAATTTCTGCCACCAGCCAGACATGCCGCGCGCATGCTGCAACATGCCGATCGCGATATCGAGCGCGGTGATGCCGGCTTTCGGGTAGCGCTCGCCCAACTGGCGCGTGCCCCATCCCGTGCCGCTGCCAACATCGAGAATGCGCGACGGCTGCTGCCTGACGCAGTCGAGCCGCTCCAGCATGCGCGTGCAGACCTCACGCTGCAACACCGCAGCCGCATCGTAATCCTGCGCGGCACGGCTGAAGGCACGGCGCACTTGTTTTTTATCTATTTCAAATTCATTCATGCAGAAATCTCTTTACGTGTTCGACAAATATTTCAGCATGAGACAGGAACGGCGCATGCGCCGCACCTGCCACTTCCACCATGCGTGCCGTCGGCATAGCCTGCGCCATGTAGTGAGAGGCCGCAGGCACCGTCAGCTTATCGCGTTCGCCAGCGACAACCAGCGTCGGCTGCCTGATGCACTGCAATTCGGCACGCTGATCTGCATCGCGCAGAATATCCAGCCCGCCGCGCAACGCCCCCATATCCGGTTCGCCACGACTAAACAAGCGCTCGCGTAACAACATCAACAACTCGCGCTCGTTCTCGCTACCGCGCAATTGCAGGGATATAAAACGGCGCAAGGTAGCCGCATGGTTCACTTCCAATTCAGCGGCGAATTTTTCCAGCACAGCGCTTTCCATCCCAAATGCCCAATCCTCGCGTTCGGCAAAACACGGCGTGCTAGCCACCAGAATCAGGCGACGCACTTTATCAGGTTCGCGCGCCGCCCAATGCAAAGCGACTTGCCCGCCCAGCGACCAGCCACAAACGCTTAGCGGTTCGCCGAAACGGACTGACAGTACTTGCACCAAGGCGTCCAGATTCGTCTCCGGCAATGCAGCACTCGCACCATTTCCCGGCAGATCGACGCTATGCACCTGAAAATCTACTGCCAGTTTCTGCGCCACATCTGCCCACACGCCGCCGTGCATACCCCATCCGTGCAGCAATACCAGCGGCGCGCCGCTGCCGCTAGTCTCAACATGCAAGCTCATGCAATGCTCCGATGAGTTGATCTACATCTTGTGCGCTATGTGCCGCCGACAAAGTGATACGCAGACGTGCCGTGCCCTGCGGCACAGTGGGCGGACGGATCGCCGCCACCCAGATACCGCGCGCGCGCAGCCCTTCGCTCAACTGCAACGCTTGCCGATTTTCGCCGATCAGCAGCGGCTGAATCGCGGTGCCCGACACCATCAGCTGCCACGGCAGATCGGACAAACCCTTGCGCAATTGTGCGATGAGGCGCTGCAAGTGCATACGCAAACCATCCCCCTGAGCAATCAGTTGCAGGCTCTGCGACAACGCCACCGACAAAGCGGGCGGCGTGGCGGTCGTGTAGACATAGCTGTGCGCATGATTGACCAGCGTGTTGATGACCACTTGTTCCGCCGCGACAAAAGCACCGGACACGCCTGCCGCCTTGCTCAGCGTCGCCATGTAAATAATGCGCTGCGACATGATGCCGAAATGCGCCAACGCGCCGCGCCCCTGCTCTCCCAGCACGCCGAAGCCGTGCGCGTCGTCCACATACAGCCAGGCATCGTGCTGCTCGCACAGCGCCAGCAACTCGCGCAACGGTGCGATGTCGCCATCCATGCTGAACACCGCGTCGGTGATGATGAGTTTGCGCCCGATTTTAGTCTGCCCCAGCAAGTGCGCTAGTTGCTCCATGTCTCCATGCCGATAGCGTTTGGTCTCGGCGCGCGACAGCAACATCGCATCGTTGAGCGAAGCGTGATTGAGCTTGTCGGCAAACACCGTGTCGCCCTTGCCGACCAAGGCTTGCACGACACCGAGATTCGCCATGTATCCGGTGGAAAACAACAGCGCAGCGGGTTTGCCGACGAAAGCGGCGAGTTGCTGTTCGAGTTGGTGATGCGCAGAAAAATGCCCGCTCACCAGATGCGCCGCGCCCGCGCCGACGCCCCATTGCTGCACACCTTGTTGCAGCGCGGCGATAAGCTGCGGGTGATTGGCGAGGCCGAGGTAATCGTTGCTGCAAAAAGCGAGGTAAGGCTGGCCGTCCACAACGATATGTGGCGACTGCGGCGTGGTTAATGTGCGGCGGCTGCGCAACAGCCCTTGCGCTTTGCGGGCGTCGAGTTCGGTTTGTAATTGCGTGAAAGGCAAAATCTCACCACAGAGACACAGAGACACAGAGAAAATCAAAATCCCCCAACACTATATTTTTAGTAACTAACACTTCCTTAGTATTTTTGGTTCTGCTTCTCTCTTGTTTTTCCTCTGTGCCTCTGTGCCTCTGTGGTTAATGGTTTTTAGTTGTTAATGGTTTTTGTCAGCGAACGGATACATGCCCAGTTTATCGAGCAATGTCCGATCCCGCGCGACATCGGGGTTGCCGGTGGTCAGCAGCTGGTCGCCGTAGAACATGGAATTCGCTCCGGCGAGGAAACACAGCGCCTGCACTGCATCGCTCATCTGCTGGCGTCCGGCGGAAAGACGCACGCGCGCGGTCGGCATGGTGATGCGCGCCACGGCAATAGTGCGCACAAAATCCAGCGGGTCGAGGTCTACTTCATTCGCCAGCGGCGTGCCTTCGACCTTGACCAGATTGTTGATCGGCACGCTCTCGGGATAAGGGTTCATGTTGGCCAGCTGCGCGACCAGCTCGGCGCGCTGCGTGAGGTTCTCGCCCATGCCGACGATGCCGCCGCTGCAAATGTGCATGCCCGCTTTGCGCACGCGCTCCAGCGTGTCGAGCCTGTCCTGATAGTCGCGTGTGCTGATGATGTCGCCGTAGAATTCGGGCGAGGTGTCGAGGTTGTGGTTGTAGTAATCCAACCCGGCTGCGCGCAGCTGCTCGGTCTGTTCGTTGTTCAACATACCCAGCGTGGCACAGGTCTCCATGCCTAGTCCGCGCACGGCCTTCACCATTTCCACCACGCTCGCCATATCTTCCGTCGATGGCTCGCGCCATGCCGCGCCCATACAAAAACGATCCGCTCCGGCTTGTTGCGCCGCTTTGGCAGCCAGAACCACTTCGTCCACATCCAGCATCTTCTTATTCTCGACACCCGCCGAGTGGAACGCGGACTGAGGACAATAGCCGCAGTCCTCGGAACAGCCGCCGGTCTTGATCGACAGCAGCGTGGAAAGCTGCACCGCGTTCGGGTCGAAATGTTCACGATGCACCTGTTGCGCCCGATACAACAGATCGGAGAAGGGCAGCTTGAATAATGCCTCGATGTCGGCGACCGACCAGTGTTGCGCGTTGGTTTCAATTGTTGGGGAATGACGATGGAGCTTTACGACTTGAGTTTGCATGGCAGAATGGGAGCGAAATTTAACAGGCGACATCTTCGATTAATCCACCATTGCTGTCAATTTTGACGAGGTGATTATTGAACAACAGCGCAATTACCGAGCGGATTCTGCCCGAGCAGCCCTGCGTTTTGTGCGGCGCATTCAACCCCGTAGGTGTCTGGTGCGCGGCCTGCGATGCCGAGTTGCCGCGCTTGGGCAGCGCCCATTGCCCGATATGCGCGCTGCCCTCGACCGGCGGTTCGGTCTGCGGCAGATGCCTGCGCCATACACCCGGCTTCGCGCATACCTCCGCCGCATTTGCCTACGCCTTTCCTGTAGATAAATTGATTCAGGCAGCCAAATTTTCCGGACAGCTGGTGCTGATAGAGCGGCTTGCCGATGCGCTGGCGGGCGTGATTCATACGCGCCCCGACTGCATCATAGGCATGCCCTTGCACCCCCTGCGTTTGCGCGAGCGCGGTTTCAACCAGTCGCTGTTACTGGCACGGCGCATTGCCGGACAACTGAACATCCCGCTGCTGCATGATGCTTGCACGCGCACACGCAACACCTCGCCGCAATCCACCCTGCCCTGGCAGGAGCGCGGCAAAAATATGCGTCAAGCATTTTCTTGTTCGGCTGATTTGAGCGGGAAACACATCGCCATCGTGGACGACGTGATGACCACAGGCGCATCGATCGAGGAACTGGCGCGCACATTGCGCAAAGCGGGAGCCAGCCAAGTCAGCGCCTGGGTGGTTGCTCGCACGTTACCGCATTGAATACGGAGATAAGTGAAGCGAAAAGTGAGAGAAGTTCAGAGATGCGCTATCTCCCTTCCCCGCATTTTCTACTGCTTGATTTCTTTCAGGCGCTGCGCGACGAACGCCTGCAACTCGGGACTTAAATTGCGCGATTCAATAGCGCGTTTGTAGGCGTCCCGCGCATCTTCTTTGCGTTGCACTGCCTGCAATGAAATCCCCAAACCCATCTGCCACAAACCGGAATTTGGCAATAGTTGCAGGGCGATCTGATAATGCGTGATCGCCTCTTTGTGGCGGTTCTGTCTCTGCAAAATCGCCGCCATGAAAGCCTGATAATCGCCCAGCTGGTCGGCATACGGCAGCGCCTTTTCCAGCGTACCCAGTGCCGCAGGCAAAGCGTTCCGCTCCACCTGCAAACGCGCCAACAGCATCGCGAAATGTGTCTGCTTCGGATTGAGCTTGAGTCCTTCTTGCAGAGTCTTTTCCGCATCCGCATTGAGCTTGCTTTCCAACAACACCGCCACCATTGCCTCGCGTGCCATATCGTGCGCCGGATCGATACGCAGCGCGGCCTCATACCCCGCAACAGCCTCTTTAAACCGCCCCTGTTGCGCCAGCAGGCTCGCCCTGCGGAACTCATTCTCGGCCTGTTGCTGCGGGCTCACGATTTTCAATTGTTTTGTAACGGAGCCTGTCGGCTCGACACGCGCATTGGATTTATTGGCGACAACGGCAGGGGGAGCCTCCTGAACTGGCGCAGCCAACTCGTGCAGCGGCTTATCGCGCGGACTATTGGGCAAGGGAATCGCGCTCAACTCAAAACTCAAACGCGGTGCCACGTCATACTCTTGTGCCACGGGCTGCTCGACAGCCGCCTCCTGCGATGTGACTTGGGGTTGCGACACCGCGACAACCTGCGAGACCGCCACCCCTGCTGCGGGAACCGGCAGCACGGTAGCAACCGACACCGGCACTGTAACCGTCCGGTGCAAAACCCACCATCCGGCGGCACCAACACCAAGCAGCAGCACTCCGGCTGCCGCATATGCCCATACATATGGCCTTCCCGGCTCTTGCACAGCACGGATCGGCATGTCGACCAGCGGACCGTTCGCTCCGCGTTTCTCCAGATCGTTCAGCATTTGATTGAGCAAACTCATTGCAGCCACACCCCAATCAGAGTGAGCATAATCAGAACAAAGGCCGCAAAAGCCCCCCACGCCCAAATCATCCAATCCTTATGCGCCTCGGGCGTATCCGCGAGGGCTCTGCGCACATGCCGCGTCATCACCTGCTGCCTGCCCTCTCCGTATGCAAGCAGCATCGCTTTGTTCGCGATGATATTCACCAAGCGCGGCGTCCCCTTAGTGATGCGATACAGCAGCGCGACCGCACCGGGACGAAACAACGTTTCGCCTTGGTATCCGGCCACCAGCAAACGATGGCGCAAGTAGCGATCCAACTCATCCCGACGCAATCCCTTTAACTCGTACTGGAAGCTGATGCGCTGGCGCAATTGGCGCACGGAATTATGTTTGAGTCGCTCGTCCAGCTCCGGCTGACCGAACAACACCACTTGCATCAATTTGCGTTTCTCGGTTTCCAGATTGGTCAGCAAGCGCAATACTTCCAAACTTTCCAGCGGCATCGCTTGCGCCTCGTCGAGGCACACCAGCACGCGCTTGCCCTCGCGCGCAAATTTCAGCAGCGCGAAAGTCAGCTCTTTCAGCAACTGATGCTGGTCTACCGTGCTGTCCAATTCGATGCGAAACTCTGCTGCAAGAGCCAGAAGCAAGCTGCGCGACTCCAAATATGGGTTGGGAATGTAAGCGGTAACGAATTTTGCTGAGCCCAGCCCGGTGGCGGCCGCATTCTGCGTACCGATGGCATTGGTCGATGTTTTGTCGCTGTTGAGTGTGCCGAGAAATTTGCGGCACAGCAGAGTTTTTCCGTTGCCCACTTCGCCGACGATCTTGATAAAGCCCTCGCCGCTGCGCGCGGCAATCAGCAGCGTGTTCAGCGCCTCTTGATAACTGGAGCAAGCGAAAAAAAAGCTGGTGTCGGGTGTCAGCGAAAAGGGAAATTCACGCAGACCGAAATGCTCTAGATACATCGATGGGTTCCTGTTAGCGCGACATCCCGTTCATGCGGTCACGGCTGCGCGTAATGTCGTCCGACCAAGCCTTGTCGCTGTCCACCACGGTCGGCTTGAGCAGAATAACCAACTCGCGTTTTTCCGACACTTTGCTGGTTTGTCCGAAAATAGACTTGATCCAGCCTGGCAAGCCGGACTGCGACTCCACCGTACTCTGGCTCATCAAACCGCCGATCACCACGATCTGACCACCTTTTGCACGCACCACACTGTCCGTTTCTTCGATGTTGGTGGATGCCATCTGCAGGGTCGTGCCGCCGCCGGTATCTTTAACCTTGGAAGTCACCTGACTGATGGACGGATGCACATGCAGAATGATCTCATCCTGTTCGTTGATGCGCGGAGTCACATCCAATGCGATACCCGAAAAAATTTGCGTATAGATCGGCGTGGGCAGGGTATTGCTTCCGCCCGCAATCGTGGTTGAAGTACCCGGCGTATAGCCCGTGGCATAGGGCTCATCCGTGCCCACTTTCAGCACGGCTTTTTGGTTATTCAACGTCGCAATGCGCGGGCTGGACAGCACATGCACACTGCCTTGCGTCTCCAGAAAATTCAGCAACGCGGAAAAATTGCTCGCCTGAAAAGCCATGCCGAAAAGCGAGCCCGATGCCCCGGTTGCAACACCCCCCAGATTTGAGCCCGGGATGGCCGTGATGGACGAGTTGCTCAGTGATTGCGCAGCCCCGCCCGCCGCATTCGGCAGCATCGTCCCGCCCTGCGAAACGACGCCTCCGGAATAATGATTATTGGCACTGTTCGAACCGAACACCCCCCAATTCACCCCGGACTGAAAACTGTCGCTCAGCGTCACCTCGACAAATTTTGCCTCGATGATCACTTGGCGCTCAACCGCCAGCTGCGAAGCCTTCAGGAATTCCGCGACATCGCGCAGCTCTTCCGGCATGGCGCGGATAACGATAACGCCCGACATACGGTTGATCACGACACTCTTGTCTTTGGACTTGACGATGGAATCGAGAGAGTCCTGCAGGTTCTGCCAGAAATTGAATTCGGACGGGGATTGCTTGGTCGAAATGGAGCTTGAGTTGCCCCCGCCGCCGGTTGCCGTCCCTGTCGCTGCACCCGCAGTCGCCGCAGCCTGTCCCGAAGCTTTCACGGAGAGGGAAGACGAGCTGTCGCGCATCGCCGCCAGATAATCGATCTTGAACAGCTTGATTTGCAGTGTCACGGGTTGAATATAGACGCTCTTGCCTTCCACTTTATACTCATAGCCGTATAAAGCGCGTATCGTGTCCAGCGCTTCGAACACTGTCACGTCCTTGAGATTCAGCGTGAGATTTCCTTCCACGCCGGGAAGCGGCAGCATGTTATAGCGCGTACCCGAACCGATGGCGGCGAACACCTCCTTGGCCGGTGTATTGTTGACGTTCAGATCGAAGCGAGCTTCCAGCGGACTGGTTTCCACCTTGGGTATCATCATTGTCAACGGGGGCAGCAATGCCTTATCCACCGCCTCTGCCTTGCTGGGTGTGACGCTTTCGCTGACCAGTGCGTCCATCTCGTTGTTGATTTTGACGACGGTCTTTGTTTTTATGTTGGGCGACGAGCACGCCGCCACAAAAAGCAATAACGCTATTCCGAGTAATTGCTTCATTTGCCTGCCCTCTCATCCTTGTTGTTCTGCCCTGGACTCGCCGGCTCAGATGCTTTTATATTTTTAGTTTCTTTTTTCTTTTTCAGCGCCGCCGGCTTTTCTTCCTTCGGTGTCGCCGCTTCCGCTTTCTTCAGACGCACTCCGGGAAACAGCTCCAACACGCGCCTGCCCTGCGCGCCCTGTAATACCACGCTGCTCTCGCGCACTTCGACGAGCGTCGCATCGCCGACTTTGCCGCCCAGCTCCACCGTAATCCCGTTGATCACCGCCGCGCGATGCTGCGGCGAAATGATGACCGACTGCAGCCCCTCTTTCACGGGAAGCTGCGTCGTATCTCCTGTTGCGGCCTCGGATGCCGGAGATATCCCGATAGCGGGCCGGGTCGGATCGGACAACAACTCGATTCCGATCGCGTGCGCCGGCAAAGCCAGGCACAGCAGCCATCCCGCAATCAGAAACCGATTTAGACTTGCAGCCATATCGTATCCAAACTCAATGTGTACAGGGTGAGCGTCAATTCCACAGCCGGATATTGCACCACACTCATTTTTGCCGAGCCCCAGAACATCTGCGTCGGCAATTTTTCCAGCGCCGTCAGGTATTGCAGCAAATCGGAGTAACTGCCGCGCACCGTGATCTTGACCCCGTGCTTGTACACCTGCCTATCCAGCCCAACCTGCTTGCCGGAGACTGCGCTCACCTCGGCTTTTATCGCCGACGCTTCAATCAACGGCGTCACCGCCAACGTTTCCAAGGCAACCAACTGCACGCGCCCGTTTTTGCCCAGCACCTGCCCCAGCAAATCGCCCATCTTTTCGGGCGGCACGAGTTTATCACGGCGGCTTTTGAGGTATATCTCCCCCTCTTTGATCTGCTGCTGCAACTGTTTGATGCGGTCGCGCAGCGGCGAGCTGGCATCGGCTTTCTTGGCCTGCATCAGAGAGTCCAATTGCGCCTGAATCTCCTTCATCTTTTCCTGCTGCTGAATCACCTGCGCCGCAAGCTTCTTTTGTTGCGCCAGCAGCGGATTGAGAAACAGGGCATTGAGCAAAGACACCAGCAGAAAAATCGCGGCGGCGAAGATCATCACGCGTTCGCGCAATGACATCGCGTCAATCTTGGCAGTCAATTTTTCCCACTGCGCCTTGATCATTTCACCCCCTCGCGCGCTTCGGCCGACTGCATGCTGAATTCCACGTAGCTCTTTGCCGCCGACTGTGCGGGCATCATCTTGGGCTGCTGCATCTGCAAGTAAGAGAAGGTCTTGCCCTTCATCGCCTTTTCTTTGCTCAAACGCTGTATATAGGTTGGCACGAGAGAGGGATTGAGCGCTGCCCCGTTCAAACTCATTTGCGACCCGTCCGAATCGATAGCAAAACCGGTCAGCCACAAGCCGCTCAAGGTTTGCCGCGCGAACGCGCGCATGTATTCCGAATAGCCCTCGGTGTTGCCGATCACACCGGTCTTTAACGTATCCAGCATCTCTTTCTGGGCCGCCGCCTCGACTTCGAATCTCTTCAGCTCATCCTGCAAAACCTGACTCGATTTTTGCGGCGAAAACTCCTGGGAATATTTGCTCAATTTGACTTGCATATCGGCATAGCTCTTTGCGGTCTCTTCCGATTGCCGCGCCAGCAAACTCACCTGATGTTTGGCATAGCCATAGATAAAACCCGAGCCGAGCACGATCAAGCCCAGCACTTGCAGCATCGCCAGCACAGAAAAATATTTTTTCTGCTTCAGGAATACCGGATTGAATAAATTGATTTGCTGGCTCATAGCGCGCGTTTTTCCTGGCGTAGCGCGGCACCAAGTGCCGGCAAGGCCTCAAGCAAAAATTCGTTTTCTAGCAAAGCCGGGGCCGCGCGGACATCCATCACTTGCGACAGATCAAGCACCTCCACCGGCAAACCTAGATTTTCTGCCAATAGATTCACCAGCCCCACACCTTCAGGAGCGCACACCAGTAAGCGATTCAGAGAAATCTGATGGAACTGCCGGTCGAAATAATCCAGCGAGCGCTGCACTTCCAACTCGACCCGGTCGAAATACTGCTGCCGCAGGCTTTCGTTCGCATCCTGCAATTGTCCCGCAGTAATCTCCACACGCCGCGACAAATACAGCTCGCCGTCGCAAGTGAAGGTCAGCAAACCGCCGCGCCCGTCGAACGCGAGCAGGGCCAAACCGCGCCCCGGTGCTTCAAACAACTCGGCGAGGTTGCGTTGCGCCATTTCGGGAATATCGATCACGGAAAGATTAATCTTGGCGCGCTCAAACAGGCCGATACATTTTTGAATAGTGTCGTTGGAAGCAGCGACCGCATACAAAGATTGCGGACGATTCGCGGCGATTTTGCTGGCGGGTATCTGCAGCACATCCACCGTGGCATCATCCACGCGGTAACTCAGCGAATCTTTAATGCGATAGCGAATCGCCGTCTTCATCTCCTCCGCAGGCACGTTCGGCGCATCCACCATCAATATCTGGTATTCATCGGGAGCCAACAAGGTAGTGAACTGAAACGCCCCGAGACGCAGCTCTCTAACGATTTTTTCCAGCGCCGCAGATGTCACATTCTCCATCGGATGAAACGTACACATCACCACTTGAACTTGAGTTCCAGTACGCTTCATACGCACGAAATGCGCACCGTGCCCGCCAATCGCAATACAAAACCACCCCGTATCGCGGCTAATTCGTTTAAAAAGCTTTAAAAATTGCGGGATTTGCATAATTGTCGCGAATCTAATTTAACAACCCACCACTGTCAATTGTTTTTATAGTATTTTTTACCAATCCGGGCACAAAAAATCGCATTAAAACAACGATTGCTGTCCACCGCGTGCCGGCTTGATAAAACTGGCCGTATTCAATGCCATCGTCTCACGATTAAAACCCAGCCGTTCGCACGCGAGTTGAAAGCGTTGCGCCAGCAATTGCGCGAACAAGCCCTGCCCGCTAAAACGCGAGCCGAATTCCGAGTCGCTCTCTTTGCCACCGCGCATCTCGCGCAAGCGGCTCATCACATGCTCCGCCTTCAGCGGGTAATGCACAGTGAGCCAATCCTTGAACAAATCCTTCAGCTCGTAAGGCAGGCGCAGCAAGCTGTAATGCGCCGTGCGTGCACCGTGTTCATAGGCCGCTTGCAGCACATTCTCCAACTCCGCGTCGGTGAGAAACGGAATCACCGGAGCCACCAGCACCCCGCACGGCACACCCGCTTCATTCAGGCGCTGCATCGCTTGCAACCTGCGGCGCGGCGATGCAGCACGCGGCTCCAACTTGCGCGCCACTTCCGCATCCAATGTCGTGACCGTGATGAACACCTGCACCAGATTATCCCGCGCCATCTGCGCGAGCAGATCAATATCGCGCTCGATCAACGCCGATTTGGTAATGATGGAGAGCGGATGCTTACACTCCGCCAGCACTTCCAGAATCTGCCGCGTGATCTTCCACTCGCGCTCGATGGGCTGGTAAGAGTCAGTGTTCACCCCCAGCGCGATCGGCGAGCATTGGTAGGAAGGCTTCGCCAACTCCGCGCGCAACAGCTGTGCCGCCTCCGGCTTGGCAAACAACTTCGTCTCAAAATCCAGCCCCGGCGAAAGATTCAGGTAACCGTGCGAAGGCCGCGCATAGCAATAAATGCAACCATGCTCGCAACCGCGATAGGCGTTTAGCGAATACTCGAAAGCGAGATCGGGTGAATCCTGCCGCTGCAACACACTCTTCGCATGTTCCGCAGTCACCGTGGTTTTGAATGGCGGCAGCTCTTCGTCCTCCGTGCCCCAGCCGTCGTCGATGCGCTCGCGCGCCACGCTCTCGAAGCGTCCTTCGATTTGCAATGTTGCGCCACGGCCTTTGGATATTTCGTGCTTCACGGTGGAAATCCTGAAATCTACAACGCTCATTTTGCCAGATTATTTGCGGCAACTTTGCTATGCTAACCGCCACAACGGACAGCGAAAATGCGTTTCGCTAGACACCGTAAGAAACAAATATGAGCAACGATAATAATTCAGACGATATGCGCCCCGAATACGACTTCGATTTTTCGAAAGGCGTGCGGGGGAAATACTATAAGCAATACATGGAGAGCAGCAACGTCGTGGTGCTGGATAGCGACGTGGCCGCCAGCTTCCCCAACGCATCTGCGGTGAATGCCGCCTTACGAGCCATGCTCCAATTTACGGCACAAGCAAGCAACCTGACTGCGCCCCATACCTCGAAGCCAAAAAGCAATGCCCGCTAAGAAATTTAATTTGCCCATGCTCATTAAGCTTACGACCATTTTTTCTTGGCTGCTGCCACGACTTCTCTATCCCTTTGTTCTTATTTTTGTTGGGTTCAATTGGCAATTCCTGCGCGACATACGACAAAACAAGGTGATCGCCTCAATGGGATTTTGGCTTGTATTCGTACCGCTAGCCGCGAAGGTGATGCACGAGGTTACGGATGTCGCAACCATTGAACTGGCGGGACAAGTCATCAAGCTCAATCTGACACTTCCATTTTCATGGCAATCTCTATTCTTTGCCGCGCTGTTGTTCTCCGCCGGCAACTTATTTGTATCCATTCTCTGTCCGCGCATCGTTCTTGAGCACAAGGATTTTGGTAGCTTCGAAAGCTCAGGGAAGACCGAGGCTCATCTACGGGAATACGATGAACAATTTGACGCGCTAAATGAGCAAGAACGTGAAAGACTGCTGCATCTCGCAGGTGTCAAAATCCAGCGACACCCAGAGATTGATTTGCGCAACAAATTTTGGAAAGCATATGCCGTTCAAAACGTGTCTAGCCATTTCCTTCGCTGGACTTGTTCGGTTTTCTACGCAGCTGGATTCTTACTGCTTGGTGAAATTCTTTACAAGCAAATCTTATGGGTTATGTCGTCAACTTCTCTAAACTCTTACCTACACCAGTTGGTCTTCTGGCCGATTTTAGGATGGTTGGCGAAATGGCTCTAACCCGGCATGTGCGCCGCAAAGCCTCAAAGGAATTTTCGTGACTACGTCAAATTCAATCTACCAATTTCTAGCACGGCAGCAATCTGGGATGTTCGAAGATTTTCGGGATAAAGGAGCTACCTGTTTGATTGCGACAACACCTGCGCGCCTCGCACAGCATTCCAATACATACGACTGGTCAATTTTCCAACTGAATGGCGTGCAATCCAAATCGGCCTTAGTCATACGAAAGCCTGACTCCGAGCCTGAGTTGTGGGTTCGTGCGAATTACCGGGGGTATCGTCGAGCATTTTTAAAATTCCTTGAGCAGCACTACGGCATTAACGAAATCAATATTCCGAAATCGCTACAAGTGGATCATCTACAACCATCAGCCCGCTTTAGTAAAGACACTAACTACTACTTCATTCGTCTCGCACTGATAGAGCGAAGCATTAACGCATCATATGGTGCTAGCTTTGAACGATTGCTATATAACCGAGAACGCGAGCGTAAATTAAATGGCGGTATTCATATGGATTGGATGGCCTTCCTAAAGATCAGAGGAGTTCGTCTTCCCTCCAAAACTAGCGGCGTTGACTCTTGGAAAATTTGGGCGTGGCAAAACTCAATATCTCTGACATATGAAGGGTTTGATACCATCCTTACATATATAGGCCTTACCACCATGCTTAACTTGGCGTTCCGAGATACATGGCAACCACTCTCTCCTCATTCGTCTTTCCAGACAGAAGCTGAGGCTCACCCATCCTATGCCTGCGCCCCACAACTGGCCGAGACATAAGGAAACCCGCGCAAGGCCTAATGCGCCGAAGTTTAAATCAAGTCGAACTAAACCAGACGGTCGATACGTTTCAGCTCGCGTAGGATGGGTTGAGCGTAGCGATACCCATCGTTGTATCCGTAAAAGCCAATTCGTTGGGTATCGCTTTGCTCCACCCAACCTACAAACTGAATACCATTCGCTGACTGCGTGGGCACAAAAACGTGTCCACCCTACATTTCGCTCAACACCCCATCCGCAAACACCAGCGCACAGCGCACCGTCTTGCCCGCATATACCGATTGCATCGCGGCTTGATATTCCCGCATCTGCGCGCGGTAACGCGCCGCGTCTTCTGAATCACCTAGTTTGTAATCCAGCACCCACACCTCGTCGTCGAATTCCACCAGACGGTCGATGCGTTTCAGTTCGCCGTTGGCGTTAATGTAGGGCATTTCGTTGCAGGCGCTGCGGTATTGCTGCGCGTCGAAAAAGCGGGCGAGGTGAGGTGAAGTGAGCAGGTGTTGGGCTTGTTGCCGGAGCGATTCCATTTCAGCGGATGGAATGGTTAGGCGTTGTTGGAGTTCGTTCGCGTCCGTTACGCCTCCTTCTGTGAGGTGTTGCAGCAGCGCGTGCAGCCAGATACCGCGCTGTTGTTGGGCAGTGTTGCGGGTGGAACGCTTTCCGGTGGGGAGGATTAGCGGAAGTACGTAGGTTGGGTTAGCGCAGCATAACCCAACATTGCCATCACTTGAAATATCACATGTCGGGTTACGCCCTACTGGGCTAACCCGACCTACACTTTGTAGCGGGTTTTGAGCAGGCTTCGATAAGCCTGTCCTGAGCTCAGCCGAAGGGCTCAGCCCGAACGGCTCTTGTTGATTACTTACCGCTGCCGCGATGCGGTCATACCATGACAGCGATTTCTTCTTTTCCTCTTTGTCTTCGCCCTTGCTGCTGCCGCTGACGATGAGCGCTTGCTGCGCGCGGGTCATGGCAACGTAGAGCAGGTTCATTTCTTCGCGGGCTTGCTGGGCGGCGTCCTGCTCGAACAGCGGGGCGCGCATTTTTCCGCGCGAAGCTTGGTCGGTGTAGAGGGAAAAATGCAGCGGCTGCGGTTCGTGTGTCGGCCAATCCAGCAGCACATCGTTGCCGTCTTTGTTGTTTTTTGCGGCATTCGCATCCAGCAGCCATACGATGGGCGCTTCCAGCCCTTTCGACTCGTGCACGGTGTAGATGCGCACCGCGTCGCCCGCGTGGCCTAACTTGCCTTCGTCGGGTGCATCGTCGCTGCTGTCGCGCAATTCGCGCAGCTCTTGCAGGAAGCGCGGCAAGCTGGGGTAGCGTCCGGCATCCACGCTCAGCGCGATCTCCATGAAGGCATGCAAGTTGGCGGTGACTTTAGCGCGCATCTCGTTTGGCAACACGGCGCTGTAGCGCGCCAGCACATCGCCCTCGAAATAGATGCGGTCGAGCAGGTCGTGTACGGGAAGTTTGTCGGCTAAAGCAAGCCAGCGTTGCAACAACTCGACAGCGCGTTGCAGGGCGGGCGAAGGTTCGGTGAGGTGTTGCAGGCGTTGCCACCAGCTTGTCTTTACTTCATCGACTGCGGCGGACTGTGCGAGGCACATCAAGTCCGCATCGCTGCATGCGAACACCGGCGTGCGCAACACTTGCGCCAGCGCGAGATCAGCAAAGGGAGTGATGATGAACATCAGCAGCGCCTGCACATCTTCCGCTTCCAGCGTGTCGAGCAAGCCGCCGCGCCGCGAGCTGATGAAGGGGATGTGCTGCGCGCGCAACGCTTCTTCGTACACCGCGAGGTGAGTGCGGCTGCGCACCAGCACCATGATGTCGCCGTAGGTCGCGCGGCGTTCTTTTCCGTGCTCGTTCACCGACCATTCGCGGGTGATCGTTTGCAGTAGATCGGCGAATTGCACGGCTTCCTTCTGACGTGCGCCTTCTTCAGCTTCGGTGCGCGGCGTGATCAGCGGGTCGCGCAATGCTAGCGGCGCATTCTCTGCCGCCTCTTCCTTGCTGGGTTCGGCAACCGCCAACGGTAAGGCCAGTACACAACCGGACAAGTTCGTATGTTCGGCAGTATGCGGCTCGAAATCCACGAAGCCTTCGGGATGGTCGGAGAACACGGCATTCACCGCATCCAGCACGGCAGGTGAATTGCGCCGCGTGTGATTGTTGTGCAGCGCGTGCGCGGCGAAATGCTCTTGCAGATATTCGCGCGCCACGCCGAACAGCCGCGCATCGGCGCGGCGGAAACGGTAGATGGATTGTTTGGGGTCGCCGACCACGAACACGGTGGGCTGCGATTCCACCGCCACGGAAGCGTCGAACCACGCGCGCAAGATCTGCCATTGCAGCGGGTTGGTGTCCTGAAACTCGTCGAGCAGCACATGACGGTAGCGGCTGTCGAGCTTGTACTGCATGGTTTCGGCGTGTTCGCTCTGTTGCAGCAAGCGGCACAGCTGCCATTCCAGATCGGAAAAATCCATCTGCTGTTTTTGCTGTTTGAGCGCTTGGTAGCGTTCAAGGAATGCCACACCGCAATGCAGCACGGCTTCGTTCAGGCGATACGCCTGCTGCTCGGCGAGTGTGTCGCGCACGGCTTGCAAGCCATCGAACAAGGCATCGCGGGTAAACAAAAATGCTTCCGCAGCCTGTTTTTTGGTTGGTTTAAAACTGCGCGGCTCGCCCGCCAGAGTGAACAGCAACGGCGTCAATTGATCGAAGCGCAATTCCGGCGCGGTGTCCGTCCACATGCGTTCGAGTTCGCCGGCTTTGCCCTGTTGCACCTCGGTGCCGTTGCTTGCCAGTTGATGCACAAAAGCGAACAACACCTCTTCGCTGTTGCCGCACATACCCCAATCAGAGACAGGATCAAAGTCCATGTCCACCGCGAGATCGGTGCGCAGGTTATCCAACGCGAAAGTCAGCGTGTCTTGCTGTCCTTGGGTATATGCCCACCACTCGGCGCGCTTGCCGAGAAAATTGAACAGCAGCTTGCGCGCGGTAAACAGCCCGCATGCGTCGAACAGCCATTGCATATGCTGCGCCCCGGCGCCGTCCGGCTGCTTGCGCATTTGCTCCAGCATTTCCTCCCATGCTTCTTCCTGCAAGGCAGCCGCGCGTTCCAGCAGCGACGAGCCTTGCATCACGTCCGCGTTCAGCGGCGCACGCTGCATAACTTGCATGAACCAGCCGTGAAAGGTGCTTATGGTGATGCACGGTTGCGCGAGCAGCACGCTGCTATAGAGGCTGCGGGCGCGATGCAACTGGGCATCGCTCAGGTTTTCGATCCCGCGCTCGGCAAAAAACTTGCGCACGAAATCGTCATCCCTCATCGCAAGATCGCGCAGCCATAACTGCAAGCGCGCCTGCATTTCCTGCGCCGCTTTGCGCGTGAAAGTGATGGCGAGAATTTGCGAGGGCTGCGCGCCATCGAGCAGCAAACGCACGATGCGCGACACCAGCAGCCAAGTTTTACCGCTGCCGGCACAGGCTTCGACGACGATGCTGCGGTGGGGGTCTAGGGCGATACTCATGAAAAAAATCCGAAAACAAATCCACCACAGAGACACAGAGACACAGAGACAAGCAAAGACAAGAAAAACAAATTATGAAATTCAAGTGAACACAGAACCTCTCTCCCCAACATGATTGGTTGTGTAGTTCGGTTTTCTCTGTGTCTCTGTGTCTCTGTGGTGAATGGTTTTAGCATCATCATGCCCACTCCCCTTTGCGGCATAAACCCCGCATCTCGCAATACCCGCACACCGCATCGATCCCGTTCGCGGGCAGCCCCGCTCCACCATAAACACTCGCCATCACATGCTCCAAACGTTCGGCATTCAGCTGCGCCAGCAAGGGCATATCCTGCTTGGGCTGCACCCGTTTCACTTTGCCGTTTTCGATGCTGACAAAGGCGGCATCCGCCGCTTCATGCGCGTAGGCGTAGCACGCGAGCTGCACGTCTTCGCCCGGCTCTTTCAATTTATTGCGCAGCACTTGTTCGCTTTGCGTTTTGTAATCCAGCACGAGTTTTTCATCGCCATTTACATCCAGCCGGTCGATGCGTCCGCGCAGGCGCACGCCTTCCAGTTGCCAATCGAATGCGCTTTCGGATTCGGCATAGCGCCAGCCTTGCGCTTCATTATCCATCTGCCATTCGATGTAGGCGGGCAACGAGGCATACCAGCGCGCCAGCCATGCGCGCGCGGCAAAATCCTGTTGCAGCAGATCGGCAAACACCTCCGTGCTGATCTCGCGCAAAACCGCCTCCAACTCGTCGTCGGGATGTGCGCTTACTTGCGCATAGCGTTCGTGGAAGCGCTGCAATATCTGATGCACGCGATCGCCGTAATCGCGCTTCTCAATGCCTTCCTGCACCTCATCCAATTCGTTCAAACGCAGAATGTGCCGCGCATAGAATTGGTAGGGACAGGCGACCAGACTGTTGTAGGCGCTGATGGATACACTCATCGGAACAATGCCAGTTGCCGCTGCAGGCGCTGGTTGTCTGACCTGCGTCAGGCTGAGCGCGTGCAATTCCTCTGTCGCGAGATAGGCGTGCAAGTCGCGCTCGCTCAAGTCGTCGTCGTAGGTTAGAGCATGCAAGTCACGCAGCATTTCCAGATACGGGCTGAGCAGGCTTTCTTCGCCGTTGCGATCTCTTTGCCAGGTGACCCGCACGCAATCGTTTAACGTGAGCAGCGCCAGCAAATCGTCGCGCTGACGCGCGGCATGAGTGCTGCGCGTGGGCAGATTCAGGCTGCTGCGCACCGCGTCGTTGAACCAGCGCCCACCGTCTGCCACGCTGGGTAAATGGTCTGCATCGCAACCCAGCAGCAGCACTGCATCGAAGGCTCGCCAACGCGTCGCGGCAAGGTGGGTGAAGCGCACCGGACTGTCGATGCTGCTGTCGCGAAAGGTTTCCGTGTCGAGCTGCTGCGCCAGCCAGCGCCTCCATTCGGTGAAGCGGTAGCGGCCTTCGTCGCTGTGCAATTCCTGCTGCCAGGTTTCCAGCGCGCGCAGCAACTGCTGGCCCGCATCGTCCTGCTGCAGACCGACGTCGATGCCCAGCACATTTAAACTCTCGCGCAGCGCTGCCAGCCATGCCCCCAGCGTTTTTTTCTTGCCCTGCTCCAGCAGCGCGGCGGCCTGACGCAAGCGCGCCAGCGGTTGATGCAACAGCGTTTCGTGTGCGGCGAGGCCGATGAATTTTTCCAGACCGGCCACCACGCCCTGCTTGCGCAGCAGTTGCTCCAGTTGGTACACCGCCGATTTGCGCTCGCCAGCCAAGGTGTCGGCGAAAATGAACGGGGACTTGAGCAGGTCGAGCATATCGTGATGGTAGAAATCGCTTTGCAGCGCGGTGAGCCAGCGCTCCAGCACGGTGCTCACGGACAGCGTGGCGAACGTCCAACCGGTCTCGTCCGTCACCAGCACTTCGGCGCGTTCCAGCAAGGCGCGCATGCGCCGTGCAACCACGCGGTCTTGCGCCACGATGGCGATGTCGCGTTTACCCGCCTGTAACCACAAGCGCACCTGCATCGCGGCGGCTCGCGCTTCCTGTTCCAGTGAGGTGGCGGCGAAGAAGCGCAGGGTATCGCCAAGCTGCGGGATGGTGCGCGAGCGCAGCCCGACTGACACATCGCTAAACAAACCACTCCACGGCGCATCCATCTCGCGCAAATCAAACACCTTCACCATGGCGCGCTGCTCGTACTCATCGAGGAAGCGTTGCTCCAGCGCAGTCCAATCCGAAGTGCGCAGCACGTACAGCGGTTGCGAGGCCTGTGCCGCCAACTGCGCCAGTCGCTGCTGATACGCGCGCGCGCCATCCAGCTCGTTGCCGCTTTGCATCGCGTGCCACAGCTCGAACACCAGCCGCGCCTCCAGTTGCAGCGTACTGTTCTGCCGCGCCTGATACACCTGCTGCACGGCAGCGGCGAAGGCTTCCGCATCGTGCGGCAAGGCGTGGAGCGACTGCGTGAGTTCATCGAACAAGCCCAGCAATTCCTGCGTCATACCCCACAGGTCGGCCTGTTCGAACCATTTTTTATCGCGCAACAGTTGATACAACAAAGCGCTGCGCTGGCTGTCCGAAACAACGCGCTCATCGAGCGAAACGCTTTGCGCCCATTCGTTCAGCGTCACCATCTGCGGTAGCAACAATGCAGGACGTTGTGCCAAGCGCATCAGCGCTTGCGCCAGCGGTTGGGCGACATGGAAGTTGGGAAGTAAAACAGTGATGCCGCGCAGATCGGGCAGCGCATTCGCATGCGCAGCTAGGATGCGCCGGGCGATGCGATCGAAGAAGGCAGCCGAAACGCTCACCGCTTCAACAGGTGGAATTTGTCTTTCACTTTGAGCCATTCATCCGCATCGGCAGGGGCGTCTTTCTTGGCGACGATAGGCTTCCACACTCTGGCGAGTTCGGCGTTGAGCGCGATAAACTGGTGCTGATCAGCAGGCACGTCGTCTTCGGCGTAGATCGCGCCCGCCGGACATTCCGGCACGCACAGCGTGCAGTCGATGCACTCCTCCGGGTCGATCACCAAAAAATTCTCGCCCTCGCGGAAGCAGTCCACCGGACATACGTCCACGCAGTCGGTGTATTTGCAGCGGATACAGCTTTCAGAAACAACGAAAGTCATTCAGCACCTCCCGCAATCAGTGCGACAAGCCGTGCAACCAGTGCCGATACAGTTGCGCCGCCACGCGATGCAGCTCGGGCAGTTTGTCACTCATCTGCGCTTGCATCGTCGCAGCGGATTGTACCGCCGGACTGCCGGCATTGGCAGCAAGTTCATCAGCACCCACTTCGCACCATTCGCTAATCATGCTTTCGGTCATTTCGACATGGCATTGCAGCGCGAGATGCTTGCCGATGGCATAGGCCTGATTCGGGCAATGCGCGCTGGACAGCAGATGCACCGCGCCCGGCGGCAGGCTGAATGTTTCGCCGTGCCAGTGGAATGAATCAAACGAGCGGAAATCGCCGAACCATTCGCGCGCGGCTGGATTGTCCGCAACATCAACCTTGCCCCAGCCGAGTTCCTTGACCGGATTTTTGCTCACCACGCCACCCAGCGCCTTGGTGATGAGTTGTCCGCCGAGGCAGTGTCCGAGCATCGGCACATCGTGCGCAAACGCATCACGGATCAGCGGCAGCACGAACAATATCCAGGGCAGATCGTCGTTCACGCTCATCGGCCCGCCCATGAACACGAGACCGGAAAAATCCCGCGCATTGCGCGGCACGGTATCGCCTTCGTCGATGCGGATCATCTCCCAAGGGATGGTGTGCTGATTGAGGAATTCGGCGAAGTAGCCCGCACCTTCGCTGGGGGAGTGGCGGAAAATGGCGATTGGTTTCATATCATTCTGAAAAGTGGATAGGAGCGTGCCTTGCACGCGATTTTAAATAATTCGCGTGCGAAGCACGTTCCTACTAGCCCTCTGCTTTGTCCCTTTCGATCAGCGCGTAAGCCGAGTGGTTGTGAATGGACTCGAAGTTCTCCGACTCCACAATGTACGCCTCGATGCGGTCATCGGCATTCAGCGCTACCGCCACGTCGCGCACCATGTCTTCGACAAATTTCGGATTATCGTAAGCGCGCTCGGTGACGAATTTCTCGTCAGGGCGCTTCAGCAATCCGAACAATTCGCTCGATGCCTGCTCTTCGGCAAAGCGCACCAGCTCTTCGATCCACACCGCGCTCTTGGTGCGAACGGTGAGCGTGACATGCGAGCGCTGGTTGTGCGCGCCGCGCTCCGATATCTCTTTGGAGCAGGGGCACAGGCTGGTCACCGGAACCAGCACCTTCATAGTGAAACGATATTTCCCCTCGACAATTTCGCCGATGAAGGTGACATCGTAATCGAGCAGGCTCTGCACGCCCGATACCGGCGCAGTTTTATTGACGAAATAGGGGAAGGCCATTTCGATGTAGCCTGATTGCGCCTCAAGCTTATCCACCATCTCGCGCAGGATGCTCTCGAACGATTCGACCGAAATCTCGCGCCCGTGCTGATTCAATATCTGAACGAAGCGCGACATGTGTGTGCCTTTGAAATTATGCGGCAGATGCACGTACATATTGAAAGTGGCGATGGTGTGCTGCACGCCCACGCTCTTATCCTTGACGACAACCGGATGACGAATGCTTTTAATGCCAACCTTGTTGATCGCCAGATGGCGCGTGTCGGCACTGCTTTGCACGTCTGGAATTGGAGTGACGGAATTCATAATTAACCTTTTGCTCGATTGAACGCGGTAGCTGATTATATCCAATATCCGACGATATTAGTCGGGCAATTTTTTCCTGATGCTGTGCGCGATTCCCGCAGCGTCCAGCCCGCAATCGGCCAACAGTTTCGCGTGTTCGCCCTGCTCGATGAAAGTATCCGGCAAGCCCAGATGCAATATTGGAATGGTGATGCCGTGCCGCGCCAGACACTCCGCCACCGCGCTGCCAGCCCCGCCCTGAATCGTGTTCTCTTCGACCGTGACCAGCAGACGATGTGCACGCGCCAAACTCAATACCAACTCCTCATCCAGCGGCTTGATAAAGCGCATGTTGGTGACCGTGGCGTCGAGCGACTCCGCCGCCTCCAGCGCGGGTGCAAGCATGGAACCGAAAGCCAGTATGGCAATCTGCCCACCCTGACGGCGCAACTCGCCTTTACCCACCGGCAGAACCTGCAAATCCTTATGCACAAAGGCGCCCGTTCCGCTACCGCGCGGATAGCGCACGGCGGTCGGCGTGTTCATGCGATAGGCGGTGGTCAGCATTGACCGGCATTCATTCTCGTCGGCAGGAGCCATCACGGTCATATTGGGAATGCAGCGCAAGAAGCTCAGATCGAAAGCACCCGCATGCGTCGCGCCATCCGCCCCCACCAGACCGCCGCGATCAATCGCCAGCATCACCGGCAGATTTTGAATCGCAATGTCGTGGATGAGCTGATCGTAAGCGCGCTGCAAAAAGGTCGAGTAGATCGCCACCACGGGCTTGTAACCGTCGCAGGCCAAGCCCGCCGCGAAGGTGAGCGCATGCTGCTCGGCGATGCCCACATCGAAATAGCGCTGCGGATATTTCTCGGCAAACTCGACCATGCCCGAGCCCTCGCACATCGCGGGGGTGATACCCACCAATTTGTCATCGGCAGCGGCCATGTCGCACAGCCAATCGCCGAAGATGTGCGTGTAAGTTTTTTTCGCCACGGGCTTGGCGACGATACCGTGCACCGGATCGAATTTGCCCACGCCGTGATACAGCACGCAATCTTTTTCCGCATGGGCATAGCCCTTGCCTTTTTGCGTGACGATGTGCAGAAACTGCGGGCCTTCCAGCTCGCGGATGTTTTGCAGCGTGGTCACCAGCGTATCGAGATCGTGCCCGTCGATGGGGCCGATGTAGTTGAAGCCCAATTCCTCAAACAGCGTTCCGGGCGTGACCATACCTTTGACATGTTCTTCGGCGCGCTTGGCAAACTCCAACACCGGCGGCATACCTTTCAGCAGTTTTTCGCTGCCGCTGCGCATCGCCGTATAGAAACGCCCGGACATCAGCTTGGCCAGATAGTTATTCAGCGCGCCCACCGGCGTGGAGATCGACATATCGTTGTCGTTCAACACCACCAGCATATTGGCATCGAGCGCACCCGCGTTGTTCAACGCCTCGAACGCCATGCCGCCTGTCATCGCTCCGTCACCGATGATCGCCACCGCACGCTGATCGTTGCCCGCAAGCCGTGCCGCCACCGCCATGCCCAATGCAGCAGAGATCGACGTACTGGAATGCCCGGTGCCGAATGCGTCATACGGACTTTCCTCGCGTTTCGGAAATCCGGCGATGCCGTTCTGCATGCGCAAGGTATGCATCACCTTGCGTCGCCCCGTCAAAATTTTGTGCGCGTAAGTCTGATGCCCGACATCCCACACCAGCTTGTCTTCCGGCGTGTTGAACACATAATGCAGCGCGATGGTGAGCTCGACCGTGCCGAGATTGGAGGAAAGATGGCCGCCGGTCTGGCTCACCGACCCCACCAGAAAAGCGCGCAACTCTTCGGCCAGTTTCGGCAATTGCTTGCGCTCCAGCTTGCGCAGATCGTCGGGGGAGTCGATGGTTTCGAGCAGAGGGAACATCAATACTTCCTCATCACGATGAAGTCAGCCAATTCGCGCAAACGCTGCGCCTTATCGCCGAACTCGGACAGAGATTGCAGCGCTTCCTGATGCAGTTCGGCGGCCATTTTTTTCGCGTCTACCGCGCCCAACAACGTGACGTAGGTGGGCTTATCGTTGTCCGCATCTTTGCCCGCCGTCTTGCCCAGCGTGGCGGTATCCGCCTCGGCATCCAGCACATCGTCCACCACCTGAAAAGCCAAACCGACGCATTTACCGTAATGATCCAGCTTGTCGAAATGCGCGTCGCTCAAGGTATCACCGCAATAGGCACCCAGCAAAATCGCGGCACGGATCAGCGCGCCGGTTTTGTGGATATGCATGAATTCGAGTTCGGACACATCGAGTTGCTTGCCCACGCTGGCGAGGTCGAAGGCTTGCCCGCCCGCCATACCGCGCGAGCCGGAAGCGACAGCGAGCAGCTTCACCATTTTCAATTGGCGCGCAGGGTCGGCAGTCAGCGTCGTGTCGGACAACATTTGAAATGCCAGGCTTTGCAGCGCATCACCCACCAGCAGCGCGGTGGCTTCGTCGTATTCGACGTGGCATGTTGGCTTGCCGCGACGCAGCACATCGTCGTCCATGCATGGCATGTCGTCGTGTACCAGCGAATAGGCGTGAATAAGCTCAACCGCAGCGGCGGCATAATTGACACGCGTTATATCCGCCCCCGCCAGCTCGCCCGCCGCGAAAGCCAGCAATGGCCGCACACGCTTACCGCCATCCAGCACGCTGTAGCGCATCGCGGCATGCAAGCGCTGGGGCGCGATGTCCGCCGCAGGCAACAGCTTGCGCAACACATCCTCAAAGCGCAGCTGGTGCGCGCTGATCCAAACTTGAAAATCAGGCATCGCCAGCCTTTGCAGTATCGGCAAAATTTTTCAACACGCCATCTTCGAGCACGCGCACCTGCTGCTGCGCATCGTCCAGGCGACTACGGCATTGCGTCAGCAACTCGGCACCGCGTTGATAGGCGGCCAGAGAATCTTCCAGCGACAGCTTTCCGGATTCCATATCCGCCACCACTTGTTCCAGCTCAGCCACAGCCGCCTCGAAAGACAGGGCTTTGGGTATCTTTGCGGCCATCTTGATTATTCCCGTGACGAAAGGGGCGCATTTTACCCAATGCCGCTTGGTTGCAGCAATTTTATGTGCGACAGCCCCTTGCCACCTTCGGGCAGGCAATGCCGCGACCACTATTCATGGAATTGAACGATGCCGACCATTGAATGGCAGGCAGTTGAAAAATATAGACAGGCCGAAGCATATAGCGCCACCTGCGGGAACCGCTACTATTCGATGAACAAGCCGGGGTGTAACGATGGACCGAATAATTTTCGGTGCGACACAACCAGACTACACCCCCTCGTTCAGCGTTTGATACTCGGCAATCCGCCGATATATCCGACAATGCCTTTCTTGTTAACTTTGCCCGCCAACTCTTCCCGGATATAAGCCGGAGCATAACCACTCAGGTCGTCGCTCGCACCAGGATGCTGCACATTGCCCATCAGATAGCTGTGCCCATTCCAATTTTCTACCACTTGCAGGCCAGTATTTTCGCCGCCGATAGGGGCGGAAAAAATGCGTACAGCCAGGTGCGTGTCAACGTTGTAAGCCCAAACAAAATTGTTCAGGTGGTTGCCGCTGTCCTCGCCGATAAACAGGGTACGCATCGCTTCGGAGTATTTCAAATTATCCGGGTTAGCGATGCGTTCGCTGTCGCATTTGTCCAGCGGTGCCTCGGCTTGCCAGAACGGCTTGCGCGCACCGGTCAGCATGCCGCGCATTTCGTGGGCCACCCAGTCGCTGCTGATGCGGTTGCCTTGCGTGTCGTCCTGCTGCCCACCCAGTAAGCCTTCGTACACCGCACCGCAGACCAAGTCCTTGCTGTCACCATCCAGAGCGATGTGGTCTGCCGGACGATCATCGCTCGCCTTATCCAGCATGCCGCGCTCGATGTAGGACATCGCCATGTACAAACGCTTGTCCTTCAGGTTATGCGTCACGCCTTCCATTTTTGTAAACTCGGCTGTCGCCCCCAGAAATGCCGCATAACGGCGGCTTTCCAGGAAGGCCGCCGCCAGCTCCATGCCCGGTTTGAGCTTGAGATATTCAAGCTGGTTCGTGGCGGTGCCGGTACCCGGATAAACGTACACAGCCTTGAATTCCTTGGCGAGCGCCGGGTTCGCTTTAACTGCGTTGACAGCCGCAGTCTCGAAAATATCCGAAAAACGGATGCCCTTGCGTATCAATCCCGTAATTTCCTCATCACTGGCATGACCGAGCTTCACCCATTTCAACAGAGCCCTGCCCGCGTTGTCGCCATTCTGCTGGAGCCACATCGCGGCGTACAGCGTACCGGAGGTCAAGTTGCCTGGTTGGTCGGCAATAAACATGAACATGACCGTGTCGCGCCCGTCATCGCCCATATAGACCGTGCGAAGGTCTGGCATCACGTCGCCCAGCTCGTTCGCCAGCCGCCCCATCGCGTGATGTTTGACGATTTGCGTCTTGCCGTCCGGCTGTACGGACACTTCCATCTTGAAGCCGTAATCATAAGGATTCGCCCCGCCTTCCTGCGCGGTCTTTCCCGGCGTGCCGAGATACAGATTCATCGGCTGCAACGGTGCGGTTTCAAACTCGCGCGCATTCGGTTCGTATTCTTCGCCGCCCAGATGCGTGCCCCAAGGAGTCTGGCTGGCGGCGCACGGTGTCCATATTCCGCTCACCCCTGTCGCATCCACGTTTTTCAAATCGACCACTTTGAGCAGACCGCTTTTCTTATCCTGCACCACGCTGGCCGCATTGATCGCGGCCGGCAGTTGCGCATACATCTGCACCGGCGGCTTGTTCGTGTCAACATTTGGCGCTTCGGTGTGATATTCGAAATGGGTCAACAGATAGGCGTGATCGCCGTTTACCTGCAACAACGAATTGGCATCCGGCGCATAGGAGAAGAAAGGCCCCTGCGCCACATTGCCCGCCGCGTCTTCCGCCGAGCGCGCGATCAATTGGCCGCGTTTATTGACGATTGCGCCCGCCTGCCCGTTGCCGATTTTGTCGCCGGAGCGGTACAGCACATGATGCGACAACGGGAAGGTTTTCTTGTGGCCATTCCGATAGGTCACGATCACGCTGGAGCGGGTAAACGGCGTGGTACGCTCTTCATCGCTGACAGGTACGGGCGTAGGCGTAAACTCCACCGATTTCACTAGCGGCTCAGCCTGCGCTGCGGTGGCCAGCAACAGGGATAGCAGTATCAGCTTTTTCATTTTCTCTCCTGGAACAAGTTCATCAGATCGCCGATGGCCGGGCGATTTTTCGGTATGTAGGCCGAGGCCTTGTCGTGGACAGGATTGGGCAAATTGTCGCGGC
Source organism: Gallionellaceae bacterium (assembly GCA_009773615.1). Lineage (GTDB taxonomy): Bacteria > Pseudomonadota > Gammaproteobacteria > Burkholderiales > Gallionellaceae > PALSA-1006. The sequence continues at coordinate 8,415 of WSYA01000005.1, read as the reverse complement.
TGCGGGCGGACAGCGGCGGCACACTCCAGTTGCGCTCGATGAATTTCAAAATGGAGGCGTGGTCATAATAGGTGTGATCGACGTAGCCTTTTTTCGCGTGCGGCGAAATCACCAGCAGCGGCACACGCGGGCCGTCGCCGAAAAAGTCGATGAACTGCACGTAGCCGGAATCATAGTAGCCGCCGCTCTCGTCGAAAGTCACGATAATCGCAGTCTTGTCCCACAACGCGGGATTCTGTTTGACCTTGTTCACCACACTGCGCAGCAACTCGTCGAAACCGGTTTCCATCGCGTAGCCGGGATGTCCGGAAATGCTGTCATACGGCGCGATAAAAGAGACTGCCGGGAACGCCTCTTCGGCCTGTTGCGCATCCGCATAGAACTGCTGCAAGTCGTGCAATCTGGATTTACCCGCCCCCAGCATGATGGAAGGGAAGTACAAGTGCGTGTCACACATCGCACAGTATTCCTTGTCCACGTTCTTGCCGTCGTTGCGGCCGCCGCTGTACCAGCGCCAAGACACGCCCTTCGCCGTCAGTGCGTCGCCGATGGAGGGGATGATCTGCGGCGGCAACTTGTCGTCGCCCGGCGGCAGCGGCTCGCCTGTCGGCGAGAACGAGGGTTCCATGTTATTCACCATGTACCAAGTATCGGGGGCGCAATTGCCATCGCGGAACGCGCGGTACGGCAATTTTTTCAGGAAATCGGCAATGCCGCTTACGCCCGGATTTTGCCGGTCGGCGCAGTTCACATAAGTGCCTCCCTGATAACCGTCCTCGGTATACCAGTTGTTCGTGCCCGGTTGCGCATCGGGATTCTCGTTCAGCTTGGCCGGCGGCGCGCCAGGCTTGCCGTCGCGTGTATAAAACGACACGTCCGCCGTGGTCAGCGCCATATAGTTGGCGGTCGTGCCGCCCATGATGAACTGGTGATAGTTGTCCGCGATCGCGTATTCTTCGGCAAGCTGGCGAATATAGGGCGCATCGCCGCTCGCCATGTTGTAGAACCCCATCGCGACCGCGCCCTGAAACGTGCGGTAATTGGCCAGCAACAATTTGCCGTTGCTGGGCCCCGCACCGACAGTTTCCGCCGTCCAGACAAACAGATCATTCTTGCCCCCGTCCACCTGCTGCCACATCTGGAAGAAACGGTGCACGGGGTCGCCGGTGTGCGTGCCGTAACTCACATACCTGGTTATTTGGAACGGACCGTTCGGCATATCCGCCGGAAAACGCGCATCGGGAATATCCCGACGCTGCCCGAAAGCGCCCCATGCATAAGGCTGCGGCAATACCCCGTAGGTATTTTTAACATTTGGAGTCGGCGAATATTCGCCGTTGTTCTCCGCCTGACGTTGCACTGCAAGGTTGAAATTCTTGCCCGGCAAGCCGTTTTCTTTCACAATGCCTTGCGACAACAGATTGAAAACCGTCTGGCCTTTTTTCGGACGATAAGTTGCGAACAGGTTGTCGAACGAACGGTTCTCGCCAATGATGACGATCACATGCTCGATGGGAGTGAGCGCCTTGGGCGCGGCTGCTGCGGGGGCAGCCGCTGCCATGGAGGCCAGCAGGCCCAGCTTGAACCGATCAATCATTGTCATCCCCGCACCCAATTCAACGCGCTCCCAACACGGTCAGTGAAATCAGCTTCATCTGGTTGTTGATTGCTTCGACTTTACTGTTGAAGTAGTTGAAGAACATCATGACATACAGCGCAATAAAAATACCGAAGCCGGTGGCGTACAAAGCCGTGCCGATGCCGCGGCTCACGGCTGCCGGGTCGGCGGCCGCGCTGCCGGATGACAGGCTGTGAAATGCGTCGATAATGCCCAGAATCGTGCCGAGCAAACCCAGCAGCGGCGACATGGTGATGATCGTATCCAGTATCCACAAACGCGGGCCGACCTGCGGCTTTTTGGAAACGTAAATGGACTGCACGATGTACTCCATCTGTTCGTGCGTGCGGGCATCTTTGGCGGCGGTCACGACTTCGCAAATCGCCTGCGCCTGAGGACTGTTTTGCGACTGGAATGTGTCGATGATCTGGCCATGCAATTTCTTATCGTGCAAATGGCTGCGCACGAAGTTCTCTACATTTTTCCCTTCCCGCAAAGTGACTGCGAAAAAGATCAGGCGTTCGATGATGACGTAGGTGGCAAACAGCAGCACGCCGACCATGAAGTACATCACCAGTTCATGAATAAAAGTGAATGACATTTTTGATTCCCGGAATTAATTTCTGCAAAGCAAATGGCCGGGACAGCATCGCCCCGGCCGCGCCACCTGATTAGAACTTGCCGCTCAATGTTAGGAACAATTGACGTGGTGCGCCTTCCTGCATCGTGGCAAATGCGCCATTAGCATCGGAAGCCACAAAGCCGTTACTGCCTATCGTGCTGAAATATTTCTTGTCCAGCAGGTTGGTAATCGCCACTTGCGCGGAAAATTCCTTCAGGCCGGCCATGTTCGCCTGCTTGTAACCGGCTGCGGCATTCATTACGAAGTAGCTGTCAACCTTGCCATTGTTAAGGTAGGTGTAGTAACGCTCGCCGGTATACTTGCCGCCGAGGTTGCCGAACCAGCCGTTATTCTCGTAGCCGATGTCTGTGTTGAACATGACCTTGGGAGCATCGACCACCTGCTTGCCGCTGGTGTTGACCGTTGTTCCCCCGTTCACGTAATCGGACTTGTATTGGGAATCGTTCAAGGTCAGCGAGTTGAACCAGGTCCAGTCCTGCACAGGAGTCCATACCAGCGCCGCTTCCACGCCCTTGCTCTGCACCGAGCCTACGTTCACGAAAGTACCGGGAATGCTGACAATGCCGACTGTCGAGGTGACTTGCAGCAAACGGTCGTGGAAGTTGGTCAGATAAGCCGCCAGCGATCCTTGCAGAGAGTCCCCTTTGTAGCGATAACCCGCTTCGTACGTTTCAGACATTTCCGGCTTCAGGCTGGCTTTCGAGGCATTAAATGCCGCCTGTGTTTGCGAGAATGGACCATTCACGCCCGGCTGGTACGCACGCATATTCTGCGAAGCGGAGGCGAACACTTCATTCATGTCATTCAGACTGAAGTTGACGCCCAATTGCGGCAGAAAAGCTTTTTCAGCAGCGAGGCTTCCGCCGGAACGAGTGCCTGCCTGGCTGGTCGCATCAATCTGCACCTTGGGCGACTTGAAGCCGAAGTTTGTCTTCATCTGTCCGTCCATCAGCGCCACCGTGTCCTGCAAATGGAACTGGGTGGTGGTGGTGGCAAAGTCCTGTACGAAATCGGTTTTGAACGGATTGGTCAGGAAATAGTTGGTGTCCGTAGGCCCCGTTGCCGCGAAGTAATTCCGTGCCAACGTGCTGTAGCTCTTTTCCATCCATAAGCCTGCATTGACGGTATTGATTCCGGCATTCCAGGTCAAATCGTTCACCCAACCGCTACGATCAATGGTGTACTCGGTCGTGCGAATGGAAATCGGCAAGCCCTCACCCGTGTACACCCCTGCCGCAGCCGCAGTACCCGGAGAGGCGACATAAGGCGTATACCATTGTCCCTGCCCCTTATTACTGTGGGTGTAGAACGTCGACTTCAGGCGCACATCTTCGGTCACGGCCACATCCAGCGATGTACCGAACAGGCGATCCTTGCGCAAACCGCGGCCGAGGTAATACGCGGCATCCAGCGGGCCGGTGTTCGCGTTGATATTGCCCACACCGCCGGAGTAAGTTCCTCTTGCGGCATCAATTGCGCGCTTCCAGTCCGGCGCATAGTTATCCCAGCCCCAACCCAGCTTCTGCTGCATATCGATGGACATATCCTGGTAATCGGTCTCGCTGCGGTCCGAAGTATTCAGGAATGCAGTGATTTTATTCTCGCCCCACATATGCACGAGTTTCGAGTTGAACTGCTCCTGATTTTGCGGCCCCCAGCCCTTCCATTTCTGCGCGCCTTGGTTAACATAGCTCATATAAGCCTTGGTGCCGGATTCAAGCAAACCGGTATCCAGCCGCGCGAACGTGCGCGACATACTGCTACTCCCCATGGTTTGATCCACACGCACCCCGAGTTTGTTTTCCGGTTCGGAGGAAACAAACTGCACCGTGCCACCCAAGTTACTGGTCGATGCCACCCCAAGGGAACCCGCCCCCTGCGACAGACTGACGCGCCCGACATTCTCGGAAGCAATCGCACGACTGATGTGCAGGCCATTATTGTTGCCGTAGCTCATGTCGCCCAACGGAATACCGTCCAGGGTAAAGCCCATATAGCTTTGACTGAAGCCGCGCACGCCGAAACGGGTGGACCACTCGTAGGCCCCGAAAGGGTCGGAAGACTGGAAGCTCACGCCAGGCAATTTTTCCAGCACCTTCAGCGGGCTGGTACCCGCGGCAGCTTTTTTCATATCCGCACTGTTTATCGTTTGCACTTGACGGGATTGCCCCTGTCCAAACACGGAAACACTTTCCGTTTGCACTACATTGCCGTCCTGGGCAAAAGCGCCCGTCGCGAATAACGATGCCAGCAATACTGCCACTGGCTTCAACTTCAAGTTATAACTCTGCATATTGACTCCTACTGGTTAATTGAAAATACCAACTTGGTACGGAAAGTTTTACTGCTTGCCCCCAACCATGCATCCTCGGGGAAACTCTTGTATGTCGCCGACTTCACCGCCCTGAGCGCCGCCTGATCGAGCAACTTATAGCCGGATGAAGCGACAATCTCGGCACGGATCAGGCTCCCTGTTCGATCCAGTTCGTACAGCACCTCGACCTCACCGCTCATACCCAAATCGCGTGCCGCGTCGGGATAGATTTTTTTGCGTTCGATCCGCGAGCGCACATCCTGCGCAAACATCCCCTCGGCGGCACTGTTGCTGCGCTGCACCTGCGGCTCTGGTTGCGGCTCGACTTTTGCCACCGGCATCACTGGCGGGGTGGGCACGGCAACGGGTGCCGGGGCCTCCGTGACAGGCATCACTTCCTGCGGAGACTCCATCATCTGCGGCAGCGGGGGTTGCGTCTGCACTACGGGCTGCTCAACGACCAGCTCCGGTTGCGCATCGGATATGATCGAGAGGCTGATAGGCTCTTCCCGAACCGGCATCTCCTGCCGCAAGGACAATGTTTGCGACAGCATCAGGATAAGCAGGCCTATCGTTGCCGTAGCCAGTTGCGCGACCCGCTCTCTTCTTTGATACAGCGGCCAGTTCATCGTGCTTCCTATCTCTTTTTGGATGTAATGGCGATGGCGGTAATTCCGGACAATTTGATGCTATCCATCACATCGACCAGCTGTTGCACCGATACATCCTTGTCGCTATTGATAACGACATCGGCATCTCCGGATGCTTTCAGCTGCTTCAGCGCGGACGACAGCCCTTCCAGCGAATAGTCGGTGCCGTCCAGTTGCACCTGCCCGCTCGGCACCACCGTTATGATTGCGTGTTTGTGTACCGGCAACTTCTCCGGCTGCGCAGAGCCGGGCAAGCTGGTCTTGATGCCCAGTGCGGGAATAACGTTCAGGCTGATGAGTACAAAAAAGACCAGCAGGAACATCATCACGTCGATCATCGGGATGATTTCGATACGGGCTTTTTTCGGGGATTCCTCTTCGTTCCAAGCGAGCATTTTTACGTCTCTTTACGCGGATTAACTGAACGCGCACTCTAATGAGCCAGCATTAAATTCACGTGAATTATTTATTGCTAATAGACCTATCAAACTCAATTGAATAACTGCCGCTCCCCGGCAAGAAGCCGCAATTTGATCAATATGATTGTTATTGCCCCCCCCTCGGATTTCGGGGACAATCCGCGCCTCTTAAAAACCGTATTCACCGCGATTCGCAAAGGGTGTGGGTATGTCAGAAATTGCAAAACTAGATCAGTTCAAACTGGTTTCCGCGCAACCGCCGTTGCGCTGGTATTTCGATCCGAAAATCTTGGAGATCGAGCAGCGCGTGCTGTTCGACGCCGGGCCAAAGTATGTCGGACACGAATTGATGACACCGAATCTCGGCGACTATCATGTGGTCGAATGGATGGACAACGCCAAGATGCTGGTGCGCAACGAGAGCGGCATCGAGCTGCTGTCGAATATCTGCCGCCACCGTCAGGCCACCATGCTCACCGGGCGCGGCACGGCAAAGAACATCACCTGCCCCATACATCGCTGGACTTACAAGACCGACGGCGAGCTGCTTGGCGCTCCGCATTTTCCGCAAAACCCCTGTTTGCACCTGAACAAAACGTCGCTACAAAACTGGAACGGTTTGCTGTTCGCAGGTCAGCGCGACATCGCCAAAGATCTGGCAACCGTGCCCGCATTCAAGGAAATCGACTTCTCCGGCTACATGCTGGATCGCGTGGAAGTAGACGAGTACGCCTTCAATTGGAAGACATTCATCGAGGTCTATCAGGAGGACTACCACGTTGTGCCATTCCACCCCGGTTTGGGGCAATTTGTAAACTGCGACGATCTATCCTGGGATTTCGGCGACTGGTACAGCGTGCAGACCGTGGGCATCAACAACCAGCTGCGCAAACCCGGCAGCGCGGTGTATGAGAAATGGGCCGAGCAAGTGCTGCGCTACAACAACGGGGTAATGCCGAAATACGGCGCGATCTGGCTGACCTATTATCCGAACATCATGGTCGAGTGGTATCCGAACACGTTGGTGGTGAGCACCATCATTCCGCGCGGCCCCGAGGCCTGCACCAACGTGGTGGAATTTTATTATCCAGAAGACATCGTGCTGTTCGAGCGCGAATATGTTGAAGCGGAAAAGCAGGCCTATCACGAGACGGCGGTGGAAGACGACATCATCTGCCTGCGCATGCAACAGGGACGCAAAGCCTTGTACCAGCAAGGCATCGAAGAGGTAGGCCCGTATCAATCACCCACCGAGGACGGCATGCTGCACTTCCATGAGTTCTTGCGCCGCCGCCTCGAACCGAATCTAAAATAATCCGCCGTGGGCGCTTTATGGATACTGCTCGCCGGGCTGCTTTTCGCCTGCATGGGCGTACTCGTGAAGTTTGGCGCGGCGCATTTCTCCAGCAGCGAACTGGTGTTCTACCGCTCCTTCTTCGGCCTGCTATTGGTGAGTGCCATGCTGCACCGCAAGCGCACATCGCTCGCCACACCGCATTGGCGCGGCCACATGTGGCGCGGGCTTTCCGGCACGGTAGCCATGATGCTGTTTTTCTACTGCATCACCGTCCTGCCGCTGGCCACCGCCATCACGCTCAACTACACCTCCGCGCTGTTCCTCACCGCCCTCACTCTGGCCGTGTACAAAGATCGCTTTCATTTGCCGCTCACCGCCAGCCTCGCGATGGGATTCGTCGGGGTAATATTGCTGCTGCACCCCACGCTGGAGCGGGAGCAATTCACCAGCGGCATATTGGGGTTGATCTCCGGCTTCCTCGCCGGAGTCGCCTTGATGAACGTGCGCCAACTCGGACAACAGGGCGAACCCGCAACACGCATCGTGTTCTATTTCAATGTAGTCGCCACACTGTTCAGCGGAATATGGGCGGCACAAAGCGAGATACATGCGATCACCTTGAACGACCTGCCGCTGTTGCTCGCCCTCGGCGCATCCGCCACCTTCGCCCAACTCGCCATGACGCGCGCCTACCGCATCGGGCAGACACAAGTGGTGAGCACGTTGTCTTACAGCACCATCGCCTTCGCCAGTCTGTTCGGCTTTTTGCTGTGGCAGGAAACACTGTCGCTCGACGGCTGGATCGGCATCGCGCTCATCATCGTCAGCGGTGTGTTAAGCTTGAAACTGGTCCCAAAACATTAGGAAAATTGCACATGATCACCATCCAACAAACCGATAAATTGCTCAACGTCGCCGTCATGGGCGAATTCACTCTGGCCGACTTTAAGCAATTTGAAGAAAACGCGCTGTACAAACTCAAAACGCCCGGCGAAACCGACCTGCTGTTCGACCTGCGCGGCATGATCGACTACACCGCCGACGTAGCCTGGGAAGAGATTAAATTCTTCAGCCGCGAACACAACCACGACTTCAATAAAATCGCCGTCGTCACCAACGATCAGTGGCTCACCTGGCAGGCTTGGTTGTCACGTTTGTTCGTGGATGCCGAGATTTGCGTATTTGCGGATTACGATGAGGCTCAGGCTTGGGTGCAGAAGTAAAAAATAAGCGGGCAAGCCAATGGTGCATTTCTCGGAAAAATTAGGGTGTGCCAAAATATTACCTCAAATTAAAACAAGGCATTGCAGTGCGAGTACCAGATTATGCGCCTCGAAGGTGCCTTTCGAGGCATTTTTTAGGGTGTATACTTTATTACAAGGGCTTCCCCAAATTCGCAAGTGCTGTTGATGGTTTTTAGTTCATCGTTATTTCCTGTTCTGTTTCATTTCAAATCGCGCTGCTTGCATCGTGT
>WSYA01000004.1 GCA_009773615.1 Gallionellaceae bacterium | reverse complement strand
GAGACAAATAACCTGCCTTGCATGTGCTGTTTTGATGCGGACAGTACGCCCTAGTTTATTGAAATGCAACGGGGTTTTGAGGGGAGGCCTCAGCGACAGGCTGAATTAAATATTTAAGCGCCCCGCCACGAAAGCGGCGGGCTTTTTCATTCATCGTATTTGAGTTTCGGGCGATTCCGCTCAGTCATCATCCGGGGTATAAGGCAGCCCCAGTCGATCCAGCAGTTGGCGCGCCAAGCGGCGGCTGACGTTGTTGAGCATGGTAGGCAGGATGCTCGGCACTTCGGATTGAAGCAGCAATTTGCTGGCGCTTACCGAGTAGACCGGATCAAGCAGTCGGGGGCGGTACGCCTGCATCACTTCGTCCAGCGTGCGCTCGGCAGCCATTTGCTGCCAGGTATTCGTAGGCCACTGCGACGGGATGCCCAATGCATTGGGAAAGCGATCGAGGTCGCGCAACACGGTGCGCATGTCTTCATGAGAATCGCGAAAAGGTAGCAAAACCAAGCCCCCTAACTCATAGAGATGTTTATCCATGTCGGGGCGATTGCCGCCGCCGTCGATCACGCCTAACCAATCCGGCATGCTCACGAGTTTTTCGAGAATTTTTTCCAGCTTTTCCGGCGAGCGTCCGTCCAGCGTAGTGTAATGGCGCCCGGAGCGCGAGAGGGGTTCGCGCTCAACGTCGGTCAGAATGGAAATGGAATGTCTGCCGAGCAAACCCAAGCCGTGACACAGCATATGGCTGATGCTGGTCTTGCCCGTTCCCCCTTTGTTGCCTATCACACATATCAATTGCTTCATGCCAAACCTCCTTCATGTGCTTGGCATGTTAAAGGCGATGCGCCAAATTTATTGCCGAGAAAACCCAGAGGAAAGTGTCGCAATTCAGGCTTTTGTGACATTGAGCTGCTGTGCATATTTGGGGCGCATTTTGGGAGCGGTGTGCGAGACGCGGCACTCATCATTCGGATATAGGCAAAAAAATGCCCGCCAAACTCGGCGGGCATATTTGCTGAAGGTTAGCAGATCAAATAGCGTCCAACGCCGCATTGAACGTGGCACTCGGGCGCATTGCTTTCGATGTCTTGTCGAAGTCCGGGTGGTAGTAGCCACCCATATCCACCGGCTTGCCTTGCGCGGCGATCAATTCGGCATTGATCTTGGCCTCGTTGTCCTCCAATGCTTTGGCTAACGGGGCGAAGCGCGCCTGTATTTCTTTGTCCTTGGTCTGTGCGGCTAGTGCTTGTGCCCAGTACAAGGCGAGGTAGAAGTGGCTGCCCCGGTTGTCGAGTTCGCCGACCTTGCGGGCGGGCGATTTGTTGTTGTCGAGGATGCGGGCGTTGGCCTGATCTAGCGTATCGGCCAGCACTTGCGCCTTGGCGTTATTGAATTTCTGGGCAAGGTGCTCCAGCGATACGCCGAGTGCTAAAAATTCGCCTAGCGAATCCCAGCGCAAATAGCCTTCCTGTTGGAACTGCTGCACATGCTTCGGAGCCGATCCGCCCGCACCCGTTTCGAACAATCCGCCGCCGTTCATCAATGGCACGATGGATAACATCTTGGCGCTGGTATTGAGCTCCAGAATGGGAAACAGGTCGGTGAGGTAATCGCGCAGCACGTTGCCGGTGACGGAGATGGTGTCCAATCCCTTGCGCGCGCGCGACAGCGTGGCGCGGCAGGCGTCTGCCGGTTCCATGATCTGGATGTCGAGGCCGTTGGTGTCGTGATCCTTGAGGTATTTCTCGACCTTGGCGATGATCTGCGCATCGTGCGCGCGGTTCTTGTCCAGCCAGAAGATGGCTGGCGTGCCGGACAAACGCGCGCGCGTGACGGCGAGCTTCACCCAGTCCTGGATAGGCGCATCTTTGGTCTGGCAGGCGCGGAAGATGTCGCCTTGTTCGACTTGCTGCTCCAGCAATACTTTGCCCGAAGTGTCAACGATACGCACTGCGCCGTCGCCAGCCATTTCGAAGGTCTTGTCGTGCGAGCCGTATTCCTCGGCCTTCTGCGCCATCAGGCCGACGTTGGGCACCGAGCCCATGGTAACGGGATCGAGTGCACCGTGCTTCTTGCAATCTTCCACGGTAGCAACATAGATGCCCGCGTAGCAGCGGTCGGGAATCATCGCCAGCGTGTCGTAGGGTTTGCCGTCGGCGCCCCACATCTTGCCGCCGTCGCGGATCATGGGGGGCATGGACGCATCGATGATCACGTCGCTTGGCACATGCAGGTTGGTGATGCCCTTGTCGGAATTCACCATTGCCAGCGGTGGCTGCTTTCTGAAGCAGTCGGCGATGTCGGCCACGATGGCGGCGCGCTTGGCTTCCGGCAGCGCAAACACCTTGGATTCCATGTCGCCAAAGCCGTTGTTGACGTTGACCTTCAGTTCATCGAGCAGTGCGCCGTGCTTGTCGAATACGTTTTTGAAGAACACGGAAACGGCATGACCGAACATGATGGGGTCGGAGATTTTCATCATGGTGGCTTTGAGGTGCAGCGATAACAGCACGTCTTCTTTCTTTGCCGCCGCGATCTGCTCGGCGTAGAACTTGCGCAGCGCACGGCGGCTCATCACGGCGGCGTCGATGATCTCGCCCGCTTGGAGCGCCAGCTTGTCTTTGAGCACGGTGATCTTGCCGTCACGTCCGACGAATTCGATGCGGGTGGTGACGGCATCCGGCACGACCACGGATTTTTCGCTGCCGTAGAAATCGCCGCTGCTCATGTGCGCCACGCGGGTCTTGGAAGTTTTCTCCCACTTGCCCATGCGGTGAGGATGCTTGCGCGCGAACTGTTTGACCGAAGCGGCGGCGCGACGGTCGGAATTACCTTCGCGCAGCACTGGGTTTACCGCGCTGCCGAGAACTTTGCTGTAGCGCGCCTTGATGTCTTTTTCGGCATCGGTCTTCGGGTCTTCGGGGTAGTCGGGGATTTTGTATCCCTGCGACTGCAATTCCTTGATCGCCGCTTTCAGTTGCGGGGACGACGCGCTCACATTCGGCAGCTTGATGATGTTGGCTTCCGGTTTCAGCGTCAGTTCGCCCAGCTCGGTCAGTTCGTCAACGACTTTTTGGGTTGCAGTCAGATGCTCGGGGAAGTTCGCGAGTATGCGTCCTGCAAGGGAGATGTCCCGGGTTTCGACGGCAACGCCAGCTGCCTTGGTAAAGGCTTGCACGATAGGCAGCAAAGAGTAAGTTGCCAATGCCGGTGCTTCATCGACCATCGTGTAAATGATTTTGGGGCTAGTCATGTTTTTCTCAATTAGTTAATAATCAGTACGAATTACTTCGTATACTTCCGCCATCTTCCGGCAAATAATAAAACAGCGATAAATCAAATGAGTTGCATCCTGCTGTTCAACAAACCCTACGGTGTGGTCTGCCAATTCAGTCGGGACGGGCTGCATCCGACGCTGGCGGATTATATTCCCGTTCAAGACGTTTATGCCGCCGGTCGTTTGGATACCGACAGCGAGGGTCTGTTGTTGTTGACCGACGACGGCAAGTTGCAGCATCGCATCACCGACCCCGTGCATAAACAGCCCAAGACCTATTGGGTGCAGGTTGAAGGCGTGCCGGATACGGCGGCGCTGGCGCAATTGCAGCGCGGTGTGCAGCTCAAGGATGGGCTGACCTTGCCTGCCGAGGCCCGGCTGATTGAAGAGCCGGCAAATTTGTGGCCGCGCACCCCTCCGGTGCGCGAACGCAAAGCCATTCCCACGAGCTGGCTGGAGATATCCATCCGCGAAGGAAGAAACCGCCAAGTGCGACGCATGACGGCTGCGGTTGGTCTGCCCACGTTGCGGCTGATCCGTCATGCGATAGGGGAGTGGAATCTTGGCGATTTGAAACCTGGAGATTGGCGTGAGGTTGAGTTCAAATTTGTACCAAACGCGGTTCGGAATTAGCTTTCAGATGTCGCATAATATTAATTTTTCTGCTCACGTTCAACCGCCGAGGTGATTAAATTGGACAAACCGAATAGTGCGATGAAACAAATAAAATTTTCTCTCTACGTTTGCGCGATGTCGCTGATTTCATTTTTGGCTCACCCGGCAGAGCATTGCGGCGCATCTTGGCCGCTGTGGGAAAAATTTGCCCAGAACCATATTGCCCTCGATGGGCGCGTTATCGATTACGACGCAGACGATGTCTCGACATCCGAAGGCCAGTCGTACGCATTATTTTTCTCGCTGGTTGCAGGCGACAAAGCTCGCTTTGACCTCATCCTGAAATGGATCAACGACAATTTGGCCGAGGGCGATTTGCGCGGCCATCTCCCAGCATGGAAGTGGGGGCTGCACGCCGATGGAACATGGCGCGTACTCGATGCGAATCGTGCCAGCGATGCCGACCTTTGGATCGCATATTCTCTTTATCAGGCGGCATCTATCTGGAAAGAAAGCTCCTATCACGACACGGCATCGGCCATGTTGCAGAACATATCCCAACAAGAGGTTGTGGCATTGCCGCAACTGGGGCGGATGTTGCTGCCCGCTCCATACGGTTTTGTCTTGGGCTCGAAAGTCTGGCGACTCAATCCGAGTTATTTACCGGTACAGCTGTTGCGCTATTTTTCCACGGTGGACAAGCTGGAGGCGTGGGATGAAATAGCCCTAAACACTCTCCGCATGATCGCTTCCGCGTCCAACCGGGGCGTGGTTCCAGATTGGGTATTATTTGATGATGCGAAAGGGTTTCAATTCGACTTGGAGCGGGGGCGCTATAGCGGCTATGACTCAATCAGGGTTTATCTCTGGTGGGCAATGCTGAGTCAGAACGATCCTTTATTCGAGCAACTCAGGCCCTATGTGACGGGTGCGGCCCAATTTGTTCCGGGGAGATCATCGCTGCCGGAACTTATCGATGTGTCGGATGGCAAAGAAAGCGGGCAAGCGCCTATCGGTTTTGCCGCCGCTCTGGCGCCCTACCGTCTGGTTGTATACGGTCATCGGCAAAAGGCTCCGGCCTCGCTGGCGGAAGGTGCAGGGTATTACAACTATGTGCTGAGTTTGTTCGGCTACGGCTGGATGGAAAAACGCTTTCTCTTTAATCGGGACGGCAGCTTGCAAGTCAACCCGAGGAAATGCTCGAAATAGGCTGTTGGCTTTAACGCTAGGCGCGTCGTCAAAAACATGCTGTGGACGGATGCCCTGCTGATCGGCATGGGCGACATTCAGGCGCTGCGTCTGTACCGCTTGGAGAAAGTCGTCGAAATGGCCATCATGGTTCATGTTCAGCCCATTCTGGAGCGGGGTCGGCTTGACCAATTTCATCCAGCGCGGGAAACATCCAGTACGACCGGTTTATCTTGCCCCCTTCTTTCTTGTCAAAGCCGTATATGCAGGACAAGAAGATCGGTCCTTGCGGCGCTCTATGCAGCAGATTTGCGCGGATGTCTGGCACGATTTTTCATCCTCCTTGCAGATATTCCTGGACGTGAAATTTTTTAGAGGCGCATAGCAGTGCCCAAGCCACCCAAAGATCGCCATCGCAGGAATTGTTCTTGTCGGTGATGCCGGTTCGGGGAGGCCAGCTCAAGACTTCAGCTTGTGTCCACTCAACACGCGACCGCTGGGTTCAACAAAATGGTGTTTGAATTGTATCTAGTTTGTTTCAGTTGCATCGGCTTGGGTGGCGATCAGCGCTGCCGCGATCAGAAATCTACAGGCGAGTTTTTTTGCTGATAAAATGTCATGGTGTCATTAGATTAGGTGAAGTGGTCGATTTAGAGAGGGGCGATAACATTGAGCATAATGCGCCGCATGCTATTTGATCTTTCGCAGTTCGAGTATGACCCGTATGGTATCTGGTGCAAACCTGCACTTTTTCGCAGGCATTCTCTCAGATAAGGACGGGGCAGTTAAAACCTATCGCCTGATGGGTGTTGGTTTTTTATCGCATAAGTTCACCAAGAGGTCGGTATGGATGAAGTAAAAAGTGGCTCGAAACAATCTGGCGACACGGGCGTCGGCGGCGAGATAAGCATGGACAAATATCTCGAAGAGCGCGCCAAGCTCGATTCGATGTTTGCGGAGAAATTTGAGAAATTCATTACCGTGATGTTCACCGATCTCAAGGGGTCAACGTCGATTGCCGAGAAGGAAGGCGACATCGTCAGCCGCATGTTAATCAAAGCGCAGAGCGACATTCTTGTGCCCGCGATTAAAGAGAATAACGGAGCCTATATAAAGTCCATCGGTGATGGTAGCCTGTCGTACTTTGAACATGCACTCGATGCAGTGCGAGCCGCCGCGCGTATCCAGAAAGAGGTGGATGCGCTCAATATGTCGAAGAAATTCAAGTTTCCGGTATTGATGCGAATCGGCATGCATTCGGGACTGTGCGTGGTCGAAGAAAAAGATATTTACGGCGATGTGGTGAATACTGCATCCCGTTTTGAATCTGCTGCGGATGCTGGTGGTATTCTCCTATCGGAAGATACTTTCAATGCGCTGTCCGATAAATCAGAAGTCTATTGTCGCTTTGTGAAGCAGGTTGCCCTGAAGGGTAAGGCGACGCCGTTTAATGCTTACAAAGCTTTCTGGAACCCACGAGAAATCGAACTCGATAAACATGGTGCGGACGATTTGCCAAGGCAGGAGGCGAAAGTTCCCGTGTGGTCGTCCGGCATGAAATTGGCTGTTGTCGTTGGTATTTTGGTAATATTTTTAGCGTTGCTGACGGTGGGCGCTAAGTACTTTGGTGCCCCACAGACGAATGAAAGTCGGTCGATTTCTGATAAATAGTCGTTGCGTCATTACTTGGGGTATAGCCGGCAATACGCGAGGGAGAGTGTGTTACGTGGCGCCTTTACTTTGATGGGTATCATCTCCGAGGTGGGAGGGATATAATCCGCGGCGCTATGGTGGCGGTTGGACGGAGTTGCCATGGCAGCTGCTGGTTTAATCCTCTTCGAGTGCCGCCAATTTGGTCGGTTTTATTGATAACCCGTAATGGCTAGATGATACTTTGAGTTGTTCTGTTGCTACAACCGATTGGATGCGACATGCCCGGCTGGTGGGTGTTTTGGTGCGCTATAACCGGACGGTGCAGATCGCCTTGTTGGGCGTGGCGTTAGCCGGAGTTCTGTTTTATGTCTTACAGTTTACCCAAGCTTATTTCGACCAAAGCAAACAGCTTGTTTTGGGGTGGGTATGTTTCGCCCTCATTTATTTGATGTACAAGCTGAAGAAAACTAAACAACAGCCTTGGCGTCTGATTCTCATTATCCTTGCGACATTTATTACGCTCCGCTATTTGCAATGGCGCACTTTGGATACGCTGTTGTATACCGGCCCGCTGGATTTTATCGCAATGTCCGCGCTTTATGCTGTTGAGGTATACGGCATGCTCATTTTTCTGATGGGCTTGTTCATTAACCTGTGGCCGTTGGATAGCAAAATCATTCCTCTACCCAGGGAGGCAGGCGAACTGCCCACGGTGGATGTGTTTGTCCCGACATATAACGAACCCGACGATATTGTCCGTGTCACCGTCGCCGCTGCCACGTTGATAGACTACCCCAAGGAAAAATTGAAGGTATACATTCTCGATGATGGTGGCTCCTTGGAGAAGCGCAGCGATCCGAACAATGGCATGGCAGCTTGGGAGCGTCATTACCGTCTCAGGCAGATGGCGATCGATCTCGGTGTCGGCTACATCACCCGAGAAACCAACCAGCAGGCCAAGGCGGGGAACATCAATCATGCGCTGGAAAATACCCATGGCGATCTGGTACTGGTTCTCGATTGCGACCATGTACCAACCAAGGATATTCTCCAAAACACGGTCGGGCATTTCGTCGTCGATCCAAAGCTGTTCCTAGTGCAGACACCACACTTCTTCATCAACCCGACACCGGTGGAAAAAAATCTGGAGGGGATGGCCAATCCTTCCGCCGAGAGCGACATGTTCTATCGCAAACTCCACCTTTCGCTGAATTCTTGGAACGCCAGCTATTTCTGCGGCTCTGCTGCGATACTGCGGCGCAAGTGTCTGCAAGAGGTGGGGGGGATTTGCGGTACGACCATCACAGAGGATGCGGAGACGGCCTTCCGTTTGCATAGCTTGGGCTACAACAGCATTTACATCAGCAGGCCTATGGTATGCGGTTTGTCCCCCGAGTCTTACGACGATTACGTGGTGCAGCGCTCGCGCTGGGCTCAGGGCATGATACAGATGCTGCTGCTGAATAATCCGCTCAAGACCAAGGGCTTGTCTTTGCCACAAAAAATCGTCTATTTTAATTCATGCCTGTTCTGGTTTTTCGGGTTGCCGCGCTTTATCTATTTCGTTGCCCCTGCGTCCTATCTCCTTTTGGAATTGAATATTTACCACGCATCATGGATGCAAATCGTTTGCTTCACTTTGCCATACGTATTGAGCATTTTCTTGGTAATGGAATATTTCTATAAGGGATCGAGGCAGCCATTTTTTTCTTCCATATACGAAAGTGTCCAGTCGCTTTTTTTGATGCCGGCTATTATTTCGGTGCTGATCAATCCGTGGAAGCCCTCCTTTAAGGTCACGCCCAAAGGGCTGACGAGTGACAAGAATTTTTTGAGCCCCTTGGCGCTGCCGTTTTTTCTGGTCATCACGATCAATCTGGCCGCGCTTGTGGCGGCGTACTTTAAATGGTTCAGCGAACCTGTCTTGCGTGACGTGATTCTGCTTACTGCAGGATGGTGCGTTTACAACCTGTATATAGCGGTTGCATCGCTCGGGGCATTCTGGGAGCGCAAACAATTGCGCAAATTTTACCGTATCAGCGCGAGCGGCGTGGTGAGGGCGAGTTTTCCGCGTATAGGGCATGACATTTATTTGGGCGAAGTGTGCGACGTTTCTATGACGGGTGTCGGCTTCCAAATGCAACTGCCCTTTGTGCCGCGAGAAAGGGAGCTGGTGGTGCTTGAGGTTAAGGATAGTTACGGACGGGAGTTTCGTTTTGAAAATCGCATCCATCGTACCTCTCCCAGAAAGGGAAAATATCTGTGCGGCAGTGAATTTATCGTCGAGCGCAACTCCTATGCGTCAATGGTTAGCTATGTGTTTGGCGATAGCCAACGTTGGCAGGATAATTGGGATGCAAAATCACAATCGCACGGAACCCTCATTATGCTCTGGTATTTTGTGAAAACAGGCACGATGAGTTTTGTGCGTGGAATCGGTCCTCTTTTTATTCAGCAGGCGCGCCAGCTTTGGAGGTTGGGGGTAAAGCTGACAACCACGCCCATCGTGCGCGAAAAAACGCTGGTGGGGGTCAGTTGGGTTGTATATTTTTTCTTTATTTCGCTGGCCTCGCTTGCGGGAAAAATGCGGGGCAAGCAAGTTCGCAAGGTTCAGCGCATTGAGACTAGCGGTGAGGCTACGATTTTCTTTCCGCGTTTGGGGGCAACCTTGCACGGACAGATTATGGATAAGTCGATGACGGGCATCGGCGTTCTCGCCCAGCTACCGTTGCAAATCAGGGATGGTGAACATGCATCGATTTGGGTGGTTGAGCAAGATGGAAAGGCTAACAGATTTCCGTGTCTGATACAGCGCACTATCAAGCGGGGCGACAAGTCTCTTTTTGGCGCCGAGTTTATCGCTGACCCAACCGGCTACCCCAAGATTGTCCGATTCGTCTATGGCGATAGTATCCAAATGTTGCGTTACGCGATGTCGCCGAGCGAAGGATTGGCGGCGCAGTTGGGCGCACTGTCAAAATCCATATTTTCTCAGGCGATGTATGCCACAGGAACTCTTCTTGCACGTATATTTATTGTGAATCCTCCGCTCGACCAGAAAGATAAGCCATGACGCTCCAGTTCTATAAAGTTGTTTTTGCATTAATGCTGTTCGCGCTGAACCCGAGCGTGCGGGCAGAGACGATAAAATTGACTTTGAGTAAATTTACTGGCGCCTCTTCGTTGGAACTTCGCTGTTTGTCGGGTTCGCAGGAGCTGTCCATTCCCGTTCCAGAGCGCTGGAAAGTCAACAAGATGGTACTCAATCTGCACTACACGAAGTCGAGCAATATGCTCGGCGATATTTCGCAGTTGGTGGTGAAAGTTAATGATGTGCTGGTCTCGCAGCTTCACATAGAAGGGCAGATTCCGGGGCAAGTTAGCTCCATCAGTATTCCGGTCGATAAATTGAAGACCGGGTACAACAAATTCACGTTTACGGCTGCACAGCACTATTTGAGAACGGGATGCGAATCCGCTTGCGCGCCCGATCTGTGGACTAACATCAGCCTGCTGGATTCTTCGGTGGAGTTCGATTATCAATTGAAACCTATTCCTCTGAATCTGGGCAAGGCCAGTAACTGGATATTTGACCCCAAGCAGTTCCCTGAGGCGACCATCAATATGGTGGCGGACACGTCTAACGCTGAATCGTTGACGCAGGTCGGCGTTGCTGCTTCCGGTATAGCCAGACGTTTCGATTACCGAAAAGTGACGTTTTCCCATTCTTCGGACATCAAACAGGGGGTCGATAATATATTGGTGGGGTCCTCCGATTTCGTTGCTGGTGTGTTGGCCCAATACGGTATCAAACAGGAATCCTCCCCAGGAGGCCAGATGAGGGTTTTGTATGTGCCCAAAGCTGATGGGGGTAAGGATGGTTTGCACGCACTGATCGTGCTTACGGGCGACACGCCCATCACGCTCAAAATAGCGGCAGAAACTTTCGCCAATATGTCGATGCCCTATCCCGGCTCAGACGTGATGCATGTCTACGAGTTCAGTGTGCCGGACATTTCGACTTACGGCGGCAGGCGCGAGATCATTCCGGAAAAAATTTACGATCTTAAAACGCTAGGGCTATACACGGGGCCGTTTTCAGGTTACACCGGGGGCGTCTCGGAAATTAACTTCCGGCTTCCATCAGACTTTCTGATAAAACAAAACCAGTATGCAAAACTGTCGTTGAACTTGTCTTATGGGGCAGGTATGCGTAAGGATTCGACGCTCAGAGTTGCGGTGAATGGTGTTTTGGTACGCGATATCCATCTGGATAGTCCCAGCGGGAATTACATCGAAGATTACAAACTTGAGATACCCACTTATGTGTTTAAACCTGGTGCAAACGTAATCACCCTGATGCCCAATTTGAATACGGGGCAGCAGGCGTGTGATGCAGCAAGTGTCCAAGGGCTGTTTGCGACGGTCTTCGACAATTCGACTTTCGTGTTTCCGGCGATGCCGCATTTGCTGGAAATGGCCAGATTGGATTTGTTCGCGTTGAATGGTTTCCCGTTCACGCGTTGGCCGGATGGTTACCAGACGATGTTCTATTTGCCCAAACCGAGCAGCGGTGCTATTGACACTACGCTGAATCTGATCGGCATGATCACACAGAGAAACGGCTTCCCCCTGTTTGGAACCAAGATTGTTTTCGAGCAACCGAAGAAGTGGGACGGTGAGTTGATGGTGGTTGGCCAGTTAGACGAGATTCCTAAATCCATCATGGCACTTGCGCCGTTGCAGCCGGATCGGCTCGGCAATGTGAATTATCCGATTTCGCGCGGCTGGGATAGTGAAAATTCGCTGATAATCAGCAAACAATTGGGCGGACTCGGGGACGGCAACGGGTTGCTGATGGAATTTGAATCCGGCGACGTAAAGGGCCGCAGCATCGTGCTGGTTACCGCGAAGCGAGAAAAGGATTTGCTGTTGCTGGGCGATGCATTGCTGTCGCCGCATATTCAGAATTCCTTAAAAGGGGACGTTGCACTGATTGAGCTTGATGTGGCAGATTATGACGTGACAGCTTTCTCCGTAGGAGAAAAATATTCCACGGGTGGAGGGGGGGATACCAATTGGATCGCTGCCTTTCTGTATTCCAATATCTACGCCATGTACGCGCTGCTGATATTGAGCGTTCTATTGTTGGGTTTTGTTGGGTATTGGTTGTTGCGCAAGTATCGCGCGAAGCGGGTTCGGTATGAGGGGGCACAGAGTTAGTCAATGCCGAAAGTCCAGCCATTGCATCGCAAGCTGAGCCGGATCGCTTGTTTACTGGCGATGGTTTTAGCCATCGCGTCTGCGGCTGCCCAAGATATTTTGCCCATTCATGCGAAGGATGCCGCCGCCAAGCGCGCGCTACAAGCGAAGATTAATCTGCTCGTTAGAGCTGGTAAGGTCGATGAGGCTGCCTCCGCGATATATTTGCTCTATCCCAATGGTCCTCCGCCGGGGGGCGAGATGGCGCTCGAGTATTACGACGTCGTCGGCAATACGGAAAAGGGCTGGAAGGAGGCATTTGAAGGCCTGAAGAGGCTGGTCGACGCCGCTCCAGAAGATGTGAGTTACCGGATGGCGTTTGCCAGGCAATTGGCGCGGCGTAGCGCCACTCGCCGTGAGGGTATACAGATGTTGGCCGAAATGGTGAAACAGCCTGACCTCAAACAGCAAGCGCTGGGGGAATGGCGTTGGGCGCTGAGTATGCCGGACAATAATGCGCTCCGCATTGAGCGCTATCGCGATTACCTGAAGGCTGACCCGGGTAATACTTCCGTGATTGATGCGCTCGCAATTGTCAATCGCGAGGAATCAGAACGGCAGGCCGGCAAAATGCGCGAAATAGCTGCAGCTCAAGTGGCTGCTGGACATCAGGAAGATGCGGCCGCCAGCCTGAATAAGGGGCTGCAACTTAATCCTAAGAATGCTTGGGTACGTTTCGATTTGTCCCGTTTGTATCATGCGCAAGGCGATAGTGAGCGTGGACGCATTTTGATGAAAAAGGGCATGGCTGCCATGCCGGGTGATGCCGACATGATGTATGCCAGCGCGCTGTACATCGGCTTGGCCGATGACGTGGAAAGTGCGCTGCGTTTGTTGGATAAAATTCCGGCGACCAAGCGCTCGCCACCGATGTTGCAACTTAAACAACAGTTGCTCGACCAACTGCGCGCCAAGCAGATGCAAAAAACGGCAGTGGCGAATTCGCCAGAGGCGCGAGTAGAAAGCCTATCCGCCAAGGCACGCGACGTAGCCGATCAGCAACTCGCGGCGGGTCATACGGAAGAGGCTATCGCCACTCTTGCACAGGCGTTGCAAGCAGAGCCAAAAAATCCGTGGGTACGATTCGACTTGGCGCGCATTTATTACAAGCGGGGCGCAAAAAAACAGGGGCACGCCTTGATGGAAGAAGGGATGTCTGTCGCACCGGGCGATGACGATGTTCTTTATGCTTATGCCCTGTACGACAGCCTGTCGGATGACATGGAAAATGCGTTGCGTCTGATTGGAAAAATCCCAGTCGCCAAGCGTTCAACTGCCATGCAGCGCTTGCATAAAAAACTGACAATGCGGTTGTTGATCTCTCATGCACTGGCCGATGCTCGAGCTGGAAAAAACCTGGCCGTGCAGGAAGCGATGGTGCGCGCCACTGCCGATGCCGAAGACGATGAAGAGCTCGTCAATATGGTGGCCAACGCTTGGGTCGAATTAAAAGACCCGGCGCGAGGGATAGCGCTGATGCGACCTCTGGTAGAGCGTCCATCCGCGCCGATGGTTGCGCAGTTGTATTATGCGAAATTGTTGAACCGGGCGGAAAAAAATGAAGAGCTGGCGGTTCTGCTGGAAAAGTTGTCGGCTTCGTCCAATCTGACGGATGGGGATAAGGCCGAGCTGCGTTATCTGAAGTCTTCGCTGGCTTCCCATAGAGCGGACAACTTGCGTCATGCGGGAAAGCTCGATGAGGCTAGGGTGGTACTTGAGCCAGCGATGCGGGAGGATGCGAGGAATACCGATCTGTTGCACGCGCTTGCGCGCGTACATATCGCCGCACATGAATCGCAACGGGCCAGCGAAACATACCGGCAGATACTTCAACTGGAACCCAAGGATGTCCGTACGCGGCTTGCGCTGCTCAAATTGATGTTTGAGGAGGGGGAGCAGACCGCAGCGCGCGATGGGATGGACGAATTGCTGATGAGTATCTCCGAGGATGATGTCGATGTGCGTATGGCGATTGCCGACGGCTATCTCGCGATGGGCGACATCGCGGCAGGGCGCAAAATTGTAGAGGATGCATTGAACATTGCGCCGGACAATAATCGCGTGTTGATCGAGGCGGGTCGCGTCGCTAGAGCGGAAGGCCGCACCGGAAAGGCGATAGCCTATTTCACGCGGGCAGGTGCTAACGAAGAAATCGCGGACTTGGAAAGCGGGCGCGCCAAGGGATATGTGACTGCTGGAATAGAAAATCTCAGCAAGGTCGGCGGAGCACCCGGAATTTCCGATCTGGTGATCACGGAAATTCCTGTCGAGGCTCGCATTCCGGTCGGTTACGACGGGGGACTGGCCATCGTTCAGGCCACCCGCGTCAATGCCGATGCGGGTGCGTTGTCGCTTGCCGGGCAATACGACCTGCGCCAATTCGGCAAGGTGCAGGCGCTCTCGCCGAATATCACGAACAAGCCGGATCAGTCGGCGAGCGGTACAGCCCTGTTGCTGGGATATGAAGGGGACGGAATTCGTGCCGATATCGGCACGACGCCGCTCGAGTTCCCCGTTCATCAGGTCGTCGGCGGTGTTAGGTGGTCGAAGTACACCGAGAACTCCGGCTTCTCATTCGATGTGTCGAGCCGTACGCTGACCAGCAGCCTGCTCGCCTATGCGGGCGTGCGTGATCCGGTTACCGGCGAGGTGTGGGGCGGGGTGCGCAACTCCGGAGCAGGCGTGCATGTCGCGAGAAGCAATGGTCGACTTAATGGTTTCGTGGATGTGGGCTACTACTGGCTGACAGGCACAAACGTGCTAGACAATACCAAGCTCGAATTGCGCACAGGGTTTGACTGGAGCTTCGTGAAGAAAGAAGACATGCTTTTGACGGCGGGCTTGACGCTGACTCACTGGGCATTCCGTGAAGACCTCAGCCATTACTCTTTCGGACATGGCGGTTACTACAGTCCACAGTCCTATGTTTCTCTGGCACTGCCTCTGCGCTGGACCGGGCGAGTGGCGCACTGGTCGTACTTGCTGCAATATTCAATCTCGGCTTCCGAAACTTACACAAAAGATATGCCGTATTATCCGACCAACGCCGCCCTGCAAAATTCGACGAATGCGACCTATACCGGCGGGATCAGTCCGTACGACGCATCTCCCCCCGGTTATGCTCTCGGCGCTGCATTGGAGTATCAATTTAGTTCGCGTTTGTTCGCTGGGGGGCGGTTCATGATGGAGCGTTCACCGTATTACGCTCCTGATACCGGTTTTGTGTACCTGCGCTACATGTTCGATGACTACACCAGTCCGATACCTTATCCGCCGTTGCCCGTTAAATCGTATTCCAAGTATTGATCAGCGCGATGGCCAAAGCTGTTAAATCTAGGCTTACTTAGAGGTATCGTATTCGGTCCATTCTTGTCCTTTGAAACGGACAAAATACTGGTTGTCGCGACGCATCAGCGCTACACCATCGTTTTCTGACACAAATTGAGTAGCAGGTAAGTCGTGCATGTAATCTGCCAACTTCAGACTATTATTGCCGAATGGGGAGATGGTGACAAAATTGGCAAGCAGCTGGGATACGGCAAGGTAGCTGCTCGGCTCGGACAAAACCAAGGGTTTTGCAGCCGGGTTATCGGGCAGGCCGATCAGCTTGATGCCAAGGGGCACGGTGGTGATTTTAGGCGTGGGTATCTCGCGCAGGCCGGCGATTTGTATCCGGTCGCCACGCACTGAAGCGCCGTGTTCAGCCACAAATACTATCACTGCACGCCGCCCTGATGCTTGCAATACGCTGAAGAACCGATCCATATCTTCAAGGAGCTGATTAAGGCGTTTTGGGTAGCTTTCCAAAGTGCCTTGGCGGCGATTCGAACCATTGTCGTGGTAGTTGTTGCCGTCATGCAAACTGATGGAGTTGTAGTATAAGGCCACGCGTTCAGTTGGTGACTGCAAGCGTTTCTCCCACCACTTGGATAGCAGCGCGAAATCGTCATGTATTGGCGAACCATCAAAGCTCTGCAAATATGGCGGAAGTCCTGAAGCTTCAAATGGAGTCGCCTTCAATCCGCCGCGTTCGCGCACATCATCCAGAAAGTTACCGTAACGCCCATCGTGATTCATTGCCAGCTGACGCTCGAAACCGATTTTTTGCAAGCTGTCCATGGTGAGACATTGCTGCTGATCGGGAGGAGCGTACAGCGCATCGTGGCTGGGCTGTCCGCAATTACTGCGGAGCAGGCGGATGGCGGTTGGGCCGCTGTAGGATGCCGCAGAATTGAAATTGGAAAAAATGATGTCGAAATGTTTGAATAAAGGGTTTTCGCGCTGTTTGGTAAAGTCGATGTCGTCCCAAGACAGCGAACAGATATGTAGATATATAACGTCGAAAGGCGCGTCCAATTGGGTCGACGGGGAGAATGATACGGTACGCTCAGCCTCGTTATGGTAAAAAGAATTCAGCTGGGCAGAAAGGTTTGAATTGGAAGGCGAGCCGGAAATGCTGTTTGCCGCATCAGTCGCATTTGACTCTGGAACCTTGCTCTGACCGAGAGATAAAAGCGGGGTTAGCATGGCGAGAAATACAAAAGGGGTAATCTTAAATTTTTTTCTGGCAAAGAAAAGGATTGCGTAGAGAGTCAATAGTCCAGCGACAATCGGTGGGTTGAAAAAGCGCCCCATAATTTCCAATAAATAGGGCGATGTGAAATTTACGATGTCAGCTGATTGTGAGAGCACTCGCGTGATTGATGGTAGCCAGGTGTCATAATAAAATAGCGCAATGCCAGCGGGAACGGCAATCAGTTGGCGGGCCAGATTAAAGTGCTTTAAGTGCACATACCGTTCAGGGATTGGCACACATAGGAGTATTGCAAACGATATGTTTAACCATACATGGAAGTCCATGGCGCGACAGTTATACAAATATAACTTGGTAATAAAATAAACATTCCATAAATACATTTAAGAAACCCCCTCTTGAAAATAATTTTTTATACTGAGTAGCGTCAAATTTCTGTAAATATGTACCGTCACTTAGACGGATTTTGCATCATACTTTGCCGCGTAACTGTGTGTAAATTCAATCTACATTTTGTTTCTCTGCGGTAGCTCGCGCCTTGCGATACGGTATAATGCGCGCCTTTAACAAACGCTAGGAGCGGATTATGCCTATCTACGAATATCGTTGCAGCGCTTGCGGCACACAAAAAGACGTCATGCAGAAAATGAGCGATGCGGTGCTGACCACTTGCCCGCATTGTGAACAAGAAGCTTTCACCAAGCAGCTTTCCGCAGCGGGGTTTCAGCTCAAGGGTAATGGTTATTACGCCACCGACTTCAAAAACGCTCCTGCTGCCAAGAGTGAGCCGTCGGGTTGTTCATCGTGCCCTGCCATGAGTGGAAACGCATGAAAAAATATCTGTTTACAGGTCTGCTGGTATGGGTGCCGCTAGGCATCACTTTCTGGGTGTTGAACCTGACCATCAGCACCATGGATCAATCCCTGAAACTGCTACCCGAGGCTTGGCGCGTTCCGGGGCTGGGGGTGGTGCTTACCCTGGCGATCGTGCTGTTCACCGGGTTGCTCGCGCGCAATGTTTTGGGGCAACAGTTGCTGGATATGTGGCACGCGATCTTGCAGCGCATTCCGGTGGTCAGCGGCATCTATAACAGCGTCAAGCAAGTCAGCGATACGCTGCTTTCGGATAGCAGCACTGGTTTTGGCAAGGTGTTGCTGGTGCGTTACCCGCATCCGCAGGCATGGTCGCTGGCCTTTCAGACCACGGTGCCCGCCGAGGTGACGCGAGGGCTGGGCGATGAATACATCGCCGTGTTTATTCCCACCACGCCGAGCCCGGTGAACGGATTTTATTTCTTTGTGCGCAAAGCCGACACTGTCGAGCTGGACATCAAGGTCGATGTGGCTTTCAAGTCCATCATCTCGATGGGCGTGGTAGCCTCGCCCGAAGAAGCCGTAAATAAACTGACAGCCGCAAACAAATAATTTCCCCCTTTCGATTTACCTTCAACTGAATAGATTTAACTATGCGAACTCATTATTGCGGTCAACTTAACGCCTCCCATCTGGATCAAACCGTCAGTCTGTGCGGCTGGGCGCACCGCCGTCGCGACCACGGCGGGGTGATCTTTATCGACCTGCGCGACCGCGAAGGTCTGGCGCAGGTGGTGTGCGACCCGGATCGCGCCGACATGTTCAAGATCGCCGAATCGGTACGCAACGAGTTCGTGTTGCGCATCACTGGAAAAGTGCGCCGCCGCCCGGAAGGTACGGCCAATAGCAATATCGGCAGCGGCGAGATCGAGCTGTTGTGCCATGAGATCGAAGTGCTGAACGCCGCCGTCACGCCGCCGTTCCAGCTGGACGACGAAAATTTGTCCGAAAACGTGCGCCTGACCCACCGCGTGATCGACCTGCGCCGCCCGCAAATGCAAAAGAATATGCAGCTGCGCTACAAAACTGCGCGCGCGTTCCGCCGATTCCTCGACGACAAGGGCTTCATCGACATCGAAACACCGATGCTCACCAAGTCCACGCCGGAAGGAGCACGCGATTACCTCGTGCCTTCGCGCGTCCATGCGGGCGAATTTTTCGCGCTGCCGCAGTCGCCGCAGTTGTTCAAACAGCTGCTCATGGTGGCGGGCTTTGACCGTTATTACCAGCTCACCAAATGCTTCCGCGACGAAGACTTGCGCGCCGACCGTCAGCCCGAATTCACCCAGGTGGACGTCGAGACTTCCTTCATGTCGGAAGAGCAGATCATGGTGTTGATGGAAGAGATGATCCGCACCGTGTTCAAGGAGGTATTGGATGTCGCGCTGCCTAACCCGTTCCCACGCATGACTTACGCCGAGGCGATGAACCGTTACGGCTCGGACAAGCCGGACATGCGCGTGACGTTGAAAATTACCGATGTCACTGATGCGGTGAAAGACGTGGCGTTCAAGGTGTTCGCCGGAGTCGCCAATGCCGAAAACGGTCGCGTTGCGGCCTTGCGCGTGCCGAACGGCGGCGCGTTCTCGCGCGGCGAAATCGACGACTACACCAAGTTCGTCACCATCTACGGCGCGAAGGGCTTGGCTTACATCAAGGTCAACGACATCACGCAGTTGAACGAGACCGGCCTGCAATCGCCGATCGTGAAGAACCTGAATGAATCGGCGTTGAAAATCATCATCGCCCGTACCGGCGCGCAAAACGGCGACATTATTTTCTTCGGCGCGGATAAGACAAAAATCGTCAACGATGCACTTGGCGCATTGCGCAGCAAGATCGGTCACGAAAAAGGCTACCTCAACGGCAAAGCATGGGAGCCGCTGTGGGTGGTGGATTTCCCGATGTTTGAATACGACGACGAAGCCAAGCGTTGGAACGCATGTCACCATCCGTTCACCGCACCCAAAGATGAGCATTTGCAATTCCTCGAAACTGACCCCGGCAAGTGTCTGGCCAAAGCCTATGACCTCGCATTGAACGGCTGGGAAATCGGCGGCGGCTCGGTGCGTATCCACAAGGAAGACGTGCAGAGCAAGGTGTTTCGCGCGCTCAACATCGGTGCGGAAGAGGCGCAGCTCAAGTTCGGCTTCCTGCTCGACGCGTTGCAGTACGGCGCACCGCCGCACGGCGGCTTGGCCTTCGGTCTGGACCGCATCGTCACCATGATGACCGGTGCCGAATCCATCCGCGACGTGATCGCCTTCCCCAAGACCCAGCGCGCGCAATGCCTGTTGACGCAAGCGCCGTCGGCGGTGGATGAGAAGCAACTGCGCGAACTGCACATCCGTTTGCGTCAACAGACGCAGACCACGGTGGAAGTGACCAAGGAATAACATGCGGCGCATGACACAAGCGCGGTGGTGGCTGCTGGTTGGCTGGCTGCTGTGCTTGCCGTTTGCGCAGGCACGCAGCCATCACCCGCACGCTGATGCGGCCATTTCAAGTATCGCTGTTACCGAATTATCCGGAGAAGCCCGCGACACTTTTTATCTCATCCAACAAGGCGGCCCGTTCCCTTATCCGCGCGATGGCGTCGTGTTCGGCAACCGCGAACACCGTTTGCCAGCGCAGTCGCGCGGCTACTATCGCGAATACACGGTAAAAACGCCGGGTGCACGAAATCGCGGGGCACGGCGTATCGTGTGCGGTATCGTGCCCGAGTGCTATTACACTGGCGACCATTATCAAACGTTTAAACGCATCAAGGAGTAAGCCATGAGTGAAGATTTATGCGCACGCTTGCAGGATGTGAAGGAAGCGGGTGTCTACCGCTTGAGTTGCCCACTAGCCATATTGGAGGCAAATGTGGCGTTATCCGGTTTGACTTTGTTCGAGGTGGATATTGCGGCGGTGCATAGTAAAGGCGAATTTCTCGCGACTATGGCTCAAGTGCTAGTCGCTCCCGTTTGGTTCGGCCACAACTGGGATGCCTTGGCCGATGTGCTGGGCGATCTTTCGTGGCATCCCTCTGCCGGGTATGTGCTGTTGCTATGCGGCGGTGATGCGAAGCTGGGGCTGAGCGCCGCTGATTATGAAATCGTGACGAACATCTTTGCCGACACCGTGAGCTATTGGAAGTCACAAGGTAAGCCGTTCTGGGTGTTCTTTGCCGATGGCGTATAAGCAGCCGGTTTCAGTCTTGGTGGTGATCTATACCGCAGCCCCTTCGACTGGGCTCAGGGCAGGCCCCGATGTGTTGTTGCTGGAACGCGCGGATCATCCCGGCTACTGGCAATCGGTGACGGGTAGCCGCGACGATGAAGAATCGTTGCGGGAGACCGCGATCCGCGAAGTGTTTGAGGAGACCGGACTGGATGCCAATGTGTTTGCGTTGACCGATTGGCAAGAGCAGAACGTCTACGAGATATACCCCAAGTGGCGCCACCGCTATGCTCCCGGCATTATGCATAACACCGAGCACGTGTTCGGCTTGCATCTCGCGCAGCAAGTCGCCGTGCAACTAGCGCCGCGCGAACACCTGAACTACCAGTGGTTGCCATGGAATCTGGCGGCGGAAAAAGTCTTTTCACCGAGCAACCGTGCGGCCATTCTCGAACTACCCGAAAGAGTACGTCATGTCTGAACCGAAGATTTCCATCGCCTATGAGCATCCCGATGCCGCGCAGGCTAGTTGCAGCACGGTACACGCTTGGGCGAAAAAGCCGCGCGAACCGGAGGCAGGCGAAAAGGCCGAGCTGATTGCGCGCATCAAGCGCATGCTGAAAGAGCAGGATGCTGTTTTGGTATCGCACTACTACGTGCATCCCGATCTGCAAGATTTGGCGGAGGCGACCGGCGGCATCGTATCCGATTCGTTGGACATGGCAAATTTCGGCCACCTCCATCCGGCCAAGACCATCGTGGTGGCGGGTGTGCGCTTTATGGGCGAGACCGCGAAAATTTTGAATCCGGAAAAACGTGTTTTGATGCCAGACCTCGAAGCGGAATGCTCGCTCGATCTGGGTTGTCCGGCGGATGAATTCGCCGCATTCTGCGATGCGCACCCCGATCGCACCGTGGTGGTGTATGCCAACACCAGCGCGGCGGTGAAGGCGCGCGCCGACTGGATGGTGACCAGCTCCATCGCATTGCCCGTGGTCAAACATCTCAAGGAGCAGGGCAAAAAAATATTGTGGGCACCGGATCGCCACCTCGGCAGTTATGTGCAGGAGCAGACGGGTGCGGACATGCTGCTGTGGCAGGGCTCGTGCATCGTCCATGACGAATACAAGGCCAAGGAGTTGCAAGAACTCAAGGCGCAACAGCCGGGGGCGTTGGTGTTGGTGCATCCAGAGTCGCCGCGCGCCGTGGTGCAACTGGCGGATGTGGTCGGCTCCACCTCTCAGCTTATCAAGGCCGCGCAAAACTCATCCGCGAACCTGTTTATCGTGGCTACAGACAACGGAATTTTGCACAAGATGCGCACGTTGTGCCCGGATAAAATCTTTCTTGAAGCTCCCACCGCAGGAGCAGGCGCGAACTGCACCAGTTGCAGCCACTGTCCGTGGATGGCGATGAACGGTCTGATCAATCTGGCTGAGGTGCTGGAAACCGGCAAGAACGAGATTCGTGTCGATCCGTTAATTATCCCGCGCGCTGTGCTGCCGATCCGGCGCATGCTGGAATTCGCCAAGCAGATCAATTTTCCCGCCCGCAATCTGGGTAACGCCTAGCCAGCGACAGCGATTCGACTCATGCAGGAGATAGCATATTGTGTGGCGATGCTTTGGAAAGTGCCACTTTCTAGTCAAGTATCTTCAGGTTGCTTAAAAGTATTGTGGGCTGGCTTTGCATGGAGTAAATTTCGAAACCGGATGGTTCGTTATCGGGTGACTTGCGGCGAGCCTAAAGATTTTTTAACTGAAGGGAGACTGAAATGTTGAGCAAAAGAACTTGGGCTGTGATGTTGGCTGGCGTGGCTGTGCTGATGTTGAGCGGTTGTGCTACTGAGGTTAAACGAATAGGGGTTGAAGAGGTTAAGGATCTTTCGGGCAATTGGAACGACACCGATTCGCGCTTAGTATCGGAAGAGATGATTCGCGATTCCCTGTCTACAGGTTGGCTTACCCGCCATGAGCAGAAATCCAAAAAAGCACCTACGGTCATCGTAGGCAATGTGCGCAATCTCTCGCATGAGCATATCAATACCCGTACTTTTATCGCCGATCTTGAGCGGGCATATGTCAATTCCGGTCGCGTCGATGTGGTTGCTTCAAAGACCGAGCGTGAAGGTCTGCGCGAAGAGCGTGCCGATATGGATCTGCATGCCAGCGAAACCAGCCGTAAAGCGGCGGGCAATGAGGCGGGTGCCGATTACATGTTGATGGGAACGATCAATACCATCATCGATGCGTCGGGCGGCGAGCAGATTCGTTTTTATCAGATAGACCTTACTTTGGTCAGCACCGTTGACAACCGCAAGGTTTGGACCGGGCAGAAGAAACTCAAGAAAGATGTGAAAGACGCAAAATTCCGCTAACGGTATAGCTGCCTGAAAATTCCCCGGCTTTTGCCGGGGAATTTCGTTGGGCAGCATAACCTTGAGTTGTTGCCGATAACCGGGCGGTATGTAAAATCCAAAAAATTAAATAGGGATGCGAAAAATGGAAAATGTCGTCAGCGGCATATCAGAGATTTCAGCCGGGGGTAAACAAGGGCGCAGCCTGCCGCGAGCGATCTTCGGTTTGGCTGCATTGGCGGCAGTATTGGTGCTACCGGGCTGCGCTACTTATAGCGCCGGCTTCGTCAACGTAGAAAACGCAACTGCAAATCGTGATTTGGATGGCGCCGTCAAGTCGCTGGATGATCTCAAGCTGACCGGGCCCGATGAAACATTGCATCATCTCAACAAGGGGGTTTTACTGCGCTTGCAGGGCAAGTATGCAGACTCCAATAAGCATTTTGACGCTGCCAAAAGCCTGATGGAAAAACTGAGCGCGATCAGCATCACAGAGCAGGCCGCATCGGTGACGGTGAACGACACGATGAAGGCGTATGAAGGGTTGCCCAGCGAGCAATTGATGGTTTACTCGTTTGAAGCGCTCAATTATCTGCAAATGGGCGATGTCGATGATGCTGCGGTGGAGGCCAGACAGTTCGATGTGAAGCAGGGATTGATTGTCGAGAAAAACAAGAACGCCAAGTATCTCTCGGGCGCTTTTGTGCGCTATCTGAACGGTATGGTATACGAGGCGGTCGGCGAGAGAGATTCCGCGCGCATTGAGATGAAAAAAGCGCTGGATGGTTACAAGGTGCAGAACTCGGGATTCCCGATCCCGCAGGGGCTCAAAGATGACTTGAGGAGGCTGGAGGCAGGAAAAACCGCATCCAGCGAGGTGGTCTTCATTCTGCATAACGGACTAGGGGCTTCTGTGGATGAGAATAATATTCGGGTGGCCAATCCGATGCCAGGGGCAAATGGCCCTGTCATGTTCAGCCTTGCAGTGCCGAAATTCGTCAAGCGTTCACTGCCTGTTGCCCGCGTGGTGCTGAGTGCGGGTTCAAGCTCGGCCACCTCGGAAGTGGTGGAGGATGTCAACGGCATCGCCGAGAAGAGCTTTAATGATCGTCTGCCGACCATCATTGCGCGGGGCGTTGCCAGAATGGTGGTGAAAAATGTGGCGTCGCAAAAGGCCAAAGAGCAGGCTGGCGGCAATCCGTTGTTCAACCTGGGCGCTGATATTTTAACCAACGCTTCCGAAAGAGCGGACACGCGTTCTTGGTCATTGTTGCCGGGCAATATTCAAATGGCGCGATTGGCTTTGCCAGCAGGAAAATATGATCTGACTGCCACGTATTACAGTGCGCACGGCAACATTCTGGCAACTCGCGAATTCAAGGATGTCGAAGTTAAAGCGGGGCGCAAGGCGTTTGTTTCCGATTATTTTCTGAACCCACCCGCTGCCGCTAAAGCAGCGAATTGATTTAGATGATGCAATCCCCCAGGTTTTGCCGGGGGCAGTTAACTTAGGAGGTCAAAATGAAATTCGTTCGCAATTACTGTAGCTGGTTCTTTATCGCGTTGAGCTTGGCCTTGTCGCCGCTTGCGTTGGGCGCACAGCCGAGTTGGATCACAGGGGAGTCGGCAGAATACTCCAACGATCAGTATCTAATCGGGCGCGGCGTGGGCTCGACGGAGGAGGAGGCAAAAAATCGTGCTCGCGGCGATCTGGCACAAATTTTTGAAGTGCGTATTGAGGTGGTGAATCAGGACATTACCACGGTCGCTAAATCGGGCAAAAAAGAGCAAGTCGATAAACTCTCTACTCAGCAAGTTTCGGCGAAGACCGATAAAGTGGTCAGCGGTATCAGTATCGCAAAAACCTGGCGAGATCCGGTAAGTCAGGATTTTCATGCGCTCGCCGTGCTTCCGCGAGCACAGGCTAGCGCCAGCTTGCGTGAAGAGTTGGCCAAAATCGACGATGAGTTGCAGCAGCAAATGAAGGCGACCAAAGCTGCCGGTGACCCGCTGCTTAAAGTCGCTGCGCTGACGCAGGCGTTGCAAGCTTCGGTCAAGCGGGATGGCTTTCAAGCCTCGCTCAAGGTAGTCGACCCCTCCGGGCAGGGTGTACAAGCACCGATTTCTCAAGCATCGGTGCAGAAGCAAATAAACGATACGCTGAAGGGTATCAGGATAGCGCCTGAAGTCGTTGAGGATGCCGACACGAAAGAGTTTGCATCCATCCTCAAGGGAGGATTGGCTTCCGCTGGCTTCCTGGCCAGCAATTCGGCAGCAGCTGATCTGGTGCTGGAGGGTAAGCTGACACTAACGGATTTGGGAGTGCGTGACGGCTGGAATTGGGTGCGTGCCACCGTAGAAGTGTCTTTGGTGGAGAAGGAGTCGCGGCGTGTGCGCGGCAGTCAAACCTGGCCCGTCAAAGCCTCGGCGCATGATCCCAAGACGGCCCGTTCCCGCGCGCTGATTGAAGTCGAGAAATTGTTCAAGCAGGAGTTGCGCTCGACGATCATCGGCTTCGCGGCGAATTGATCCCTGAAATTCATTAAGCAAAGACTTCCGTGTAGGAGCCGGTTTGCTGGCGAAGCCTTTTCACCAGCTTGCCGGCTCCTACAATAAAAAGATGGCTAACGAACAATCCGGATTGATTCTTGGGGGCGGATGGAGTTTCGACAGAGTGTGCTGACTATTGCCCTATATGTTTGAAATATCCATCGCCACCTACAACATCCACAAAGGTTTCTCGCAGTTCAATCGCCGCTTCGTGTTGCATGAGTTGCGCGAGCGTCTGCGCGAACTGGATGCCGACATCGTGTTCCTGCAAGAGGTGCAGGGCGCGCATTCCCGCGACGCTCATCAGGGGAACGGGCGCTCGGTGCATCCGCAGCATGAATTTTTGGCGCACGAGATTTGGCCGCATCATGCTTACGGTAAAAACGCTGCGTATGACGCAGGCCATCACGGCAATGCCATTCTCAGCCGTTATCCGATATTGAATTGGGACAATCAGGATATATCCGCTCATCGCTTCGAAAGTCGCGGCGTGCTGCATTGCGAGTTGGCGTTGCCGCAGGGAGGCGCCGGATTGCATTGCCTTTGTGTGCATCTGGGGTTGTCCAATCGCGGGCGCAACTTTCAATTCGGCGCATTGGTCGAGCGTATCCGGCGTGTGGTTCCCAATGATGCTCCGCTCATCATTGCGGGCGATTTCAATGATTGGAATAACCATGCCCGCAATTTACTGGCTCGCGAGCTGGGCTTGCATGAAGTGTTCGAAGCTTATGGCGGCAAGCTCGCGCGCAGCTATCCGGTGAGTTTTCCCATGCTGCGCTTGGATCGAATCTATGTGCGCGGACTGAGCGTGAAAAGCGCCGCCGTACATGCAAAATCTCCCTGGAACAGGATTTCGGATCATGCGGCACTCACGGCGAATTTAAGTTTGCCATGAGCAGCACTCACGATGTCGCCGGTCATCAACTCACGCTGTTGCGCAACGGTGCCGAGTATTTTCCGCGCTTGCTGGCCGCGATTCATGCGGCGCAGCACACCATCTATCTTGAGACTTACATTTTTGCCAGCGATGAAGTCGGCGAAGCGCTGAAAGAGGCATTGAAAAGCGCCGCTGTTCGCGAGGTGAGCGTGCATGTATTGCTGGACGGCTTCGGTTCGGCGGATTTACCCGCCGCATGGCTGGAAGAGATGCGCATGCTGGGCGTGAAAGTGCTGTGGTTTCGCCCCGAACTGACGCGTTTTCGCATGTCTCGCCAACGCTTGCGGCGCCTGCATCGCAAGCTGGTGATGGTGGATGAACGTGTCGCCTTTGTCGGCGGCATCAACATCATTGACGACATGTCGGACCACTTGCAGGCACCGCGTCTGGACTATGCGGTCGAGGTGCAGGGGGCTGTCGTGGAGCAGATTTCTTACAACATGCGCAGGTTATGGCAGATCGTATCATGGACGAGTTTGCGCAGGAGCGGCAGCCGAGTGGGTAAGTTTGTGCGCCAACAAAGTGCGTCAAAAGAAGTCTCGTTTGTAGTTCGAAACAATCTGCGCCATCGCCGCGACATCGAACATGCCTATTTGCGTGCGATCAGCCATGCGCAACACGAGATCATCATCGCCAACGCGTATTTTCTTCCCGGTCGCCGCTTCCGTCGTGCGCTGCTGAACGCGGCGCGCAGAGGTGTGAAAGTGGTGCTGCTGTTACAGGGTAGAGTCGATAATCTTTTGTTGCACTATGCCACGCAGGCGCTCTACGAAGAGCTGTTGCAGGCAGGAATAGAGATTCATGCGTATACGCAAAGCTTCCTGCATGCCAAGGTGGCCGTGATCGACGGCAAGTGGGCGACGGTCGGATCTTCCAATATTGACCCGTTCAGTTTGTGGTTGGCGCGCGAGGCGAATCTGGTCGTGCAGGACAGCGCATTCGCCGGGGCGTTGCGCCAGAGCCTGATGGATGAAATGCAGTATGGCGCTCGCATAGTGGCCAGATCGGATTGGCATAAACGAAGCTTGTGGGTGCGCCTATTGTTGCGGGGGAGTTACGCCTTGGTGCGGTTTCTTGCCGGAATGAGCGGTTACGCCCATAAGCATGATGATATTTAGTTGGTGCGCGGTCGTTGCTGGTGAATTCTTCCGTTGCATGTAACGCAAAAGCTGGCTACCATGCGTTTCATGTAACGCCAATTATCGGAGGTAATTATGAGAGCTGCCACATCGGAGCGCGTACAAAAGCATCGCGCTGCATTGCGGGAATCGGGTTTGCGCCCTGTACAGATTTGGGTGCCGGACACCCGGCGCGAGGGCTTTGCCGAGGAGTGCCGCCGCCAGTCGCAATTGGTGAAAAACGATGCGCATGAGAACGAAACCGCAAAGTGGCTTGCGGCGGTTGCCAATCACGAAGGCTGGCAATGAGGCGTGGCGATCTGGTGACTGTGGCTTTGCAGGGCGATCTCGGTAAACCGCGCCCGGCTTTGGTTATTCAGTCTGATTTGTTTAACGAGCATCCTTCGATAACGATTTTGCCTGTGACCAGCGAGTGGCGTGATGCGCCGTTATTTCGTGTTGCAGTGCTCCCGGATGAAATGAACGGCTTGTCCAAACCATCGCAGGTGATGGTGGATAAGCCCCAGTCTGTATCGCGCGAAAAAATCGGCGCAGTGATCGGTCGACTGGATGGAGGGACTCTGTTGGCGGTGAATCGCGCGCTAGCGGTTTTCCTCGGGTTTGCTTGAATTAACATGAGCCAGAAACCCATTTTCATCAGCTATAGCCACGACTCCGAAGAGCACAAGAAACAAGTGCTCGAATTGTCCGAGCGGTTGCGGCAAGACGGCATTGAAACTCGGCTCGACCAATACGTAAACGGCGCGCCGGAGGAGAAATGGCCGCGTTGGATGTTGAACCAACTCGATGAGGCACAGTTCGTTCTCGTCGTTTGCACCGAAACCTACTACCTGCGCTTTCGCGGGCACGAGCAGCCCGGCAAAGGCAAGGGCGTGGATTGGGAAGGCGCGCTCATCACGCAAGAGTTGTATGACAGTCGCAGCAAGACACTGAAGTTCGTGCCCGTGTTTTTGAATGCTGCGGTTGATGCACACATTCCAGAGCCGCTACGCTCGACCAGCTACTACGCACTGACATCCGAGAAAAATTACCAGAACCTTTACGATTTTCTGCTTGGGCAAGCCGGTATTGAACCGTACCCGGTGGGCACGCTGAAAATTCGTCCTCGTCAACAAGGCACTGCGTTGACCTTCGATGAGCCGCGATCTGTTGATGCGGCAAAGATAGACATTTCCCGCATCATCAAATACGCCCCCGCCGAACTCATCGGTCGCGAAGCCGAAACTAAAGTTCTCAACGACGCATGGAAGCAAGCTATCAGCGGCGAACCGAAGCGTCCGCATGTGCTGACTTTTGTCGCGCTCGGCGGTGAAGGTAAGACCTCGCTGGTGGCGCATTGGGCGGCGGAATTGGCGCACGATAATTGGCCAGGATGCGAGGCGGTGTTTGCGTGGTCGTTCTACAGCCAGGGTACTAGGGAACAGGCGGTGGCGAGCAGCGATTTGTTTCTCGATGCGGCTCTCGAATTTTTTGGCGAGAAAGAAATGGCGGGCGGCGCGCAGCATGCCAGCGAAAGGGCCAAGCGGCTGGCGCAGCTCGTCGGCGCGAAGCGCGCGCTGCTTATTCTTGATGGTGTGGAGCCGCTGCAATACGCGCCCACCTCGACCATGCCGGGCGAACTCAAGGACGCTGGCCTTGCCACCTTGCTCAAAGGGCTGGCCGCGAGCAGCCACGGCCTGTGCGTGGTCACCACGCGCTACGCGATCCCGGACTTGAACGCCTACCGGCAAACCACTGCGCCGGAAATAAGACTGCTGCGCCTATCGACTGACGCGGGCGTAGATTTGCTTCACAAGCTCGGAGTGAAGAATGGCTCTCGTGAAGACTTTGAGAAGCTGGTGGAAGATGTAAGGGGGCACGCGCTCACGCTGAACCTGCTCGGCGCTTATCTGCGCGACGCTCACCATGGCGACATCCGCAAGCGAGACCTCATCAAGCTGGAAGAGGCCGATGCCGAAGAGCAGGGCGGACATGCCTTCCGTGTGATGGATGCGTATGTGCAATCGTTCGAGAGCGAGGGAGAAAAAGGTCGCCGCGCGCTCGCACTGCTGCGTCTGCTGGGTTTGTTTGATCGCCCCGCGCCCGCCGACTGTTTCTACGTTTTGCTGAAAGCGCCTGCCATTCCGAAGCTGACCGAGTTGCTCGTCGAAAAGAATGAGCCAAAACGCAACATCGCGCTTACTCGGCTGGAGGGTGCGGGGCTGCTCACGGTGAACCGCGACACGGCAGGTACGTTGCTGTCGCTGGATGCTCACCCGCTGCTGCGCGAATACTTTGCCAAACAAATTCGCGAACAACATCCCGGTTCTTGGCGCGAGGCGCATCGGCGGCTCTACAAACACCTCATAAGAACAAAGGAAGGCGCTCAACCCACGCTGGCAGAGTTGCAGCCGCTGTATCAGGCCGTGGCGCATGGGTGTTTGGCGGGGATGGGGCAGGAGGCGTGTGAGGAGGTTTATCACGCCCGTATTCTGCGCGAGAATGAGAAATACAGCACGAGGAAATTTGGTGCGTTCGGCTCCAATCTTGGTGCGGTCACCTGCTTCTTTGATATCCCGTGGAGTCGCATTTCGCCAGCGCTTACGAAAGACACTCATGGTTGGTTGTTTGATGAAGCGGGTTCTGCTCTACGCGCCATGGGTCGACTGGTCGAGACTATCGAGCCGATGCGAGCTGCATTGGAGATGGCTGTCAAGCAGGAGAACTGGAAAAACGCCGCAATCGGTGCTAGCAATCTCAGTGAGTTGGAGCTGACGCTGGGTGAGTTGAACGCTGCGGTCAGTGATGCCGGGCAGTCCGTGCGTTATGCCGACCAAAGCGGCGATGTTTTTTGGAAGATGACTGCACGCACGTCCCATGCCGACGCCTTGCATCAGGCTGGACGAATGGGCGAGGCGAATGCGCTATTCAAAGAGGCCGAGTCCATGCAGGCCAAGCATCAACCAGACTATCCACTTCTGTATTCCATGCGGGGCTTCCACTATTGTGACCTGCTGCTCGCAACCGCCGAGTGCGCGGCTTGGAAGAAAACGCAGAATTCAGGATGCGGGATTCAGGATTCGGAAGTAGCTGATGCTTGTCGCTCCGTCTCCGAGCGCGCGGCGCAGACGCTTCAGTGGGCCAAGCAAAGTAACGCGGACATATTAAGCGCGGCCCTCGACCACCTCACTCTGGGCCGCGCCGCGCTCTACGCGGCGCTGCTGGAGGGAACTTCCCATACAGCTTGTCACGAATCTATCGAGCACGCCGTGGACGGCCTGCGCCGTTCCGGCAATATGGACGATATCCCCCGTGGCCTGCTTACTCGCGCTTGGTTGCTCACACTTGAAAACCGTTCCGAATCCGCAAAAGCCGACCTAGCCGAAGCTCTGGAAATCGCCGAACGCGGCCCGATGCAGCTGCATATGGCGGACATCTATCTGCACCGCGCGCGGCTGTTTTTTCGAGCCACGCCTTACCCGTGGAACGATCCCGATGGCACCCCGCACAGCGCAAAACAAGACCTCGCCGAGGCACGGCGGCTGATCGAGAAACACGGCTATTGGCGGCGCAAGGAGGAGCTTGAGGATGCGGAAAGCGTCATTCTCCGTAAGCCCTAGTCTGCGAGTGTCGTTGTAATCCCCGTTAATCCGCGTCCTACGGCGGATTTGATAGACCTCCCCTCTTCGGCTATAATGCGCGCCAATTCAAAAGCGGGACGAGCCAAGTGCTTATCCCGCTTCTTTATGTCCAGTTCAAGGGGGTATCCGGTGTCGCAAACAAGTCCTGCCATATTAGTTTTAGCCGATGGGACAGTGTTTCGCGGAACTGCCATCGGCGCTTCCGGCAGCAGCGTCGGCGAAGTGGTGTTCAATACCTCGATGACCGGCTATCAGGAAATTCTTACCGACCCGTCCTATTGCCGCCAAATCGTTACGCTGACTTATCCGCATATCGGTAATGTGGGCTGTAATCCGGAAGATGTGGAGTCGCGTCAAGTGTTTGCCAGCGGCCTCATCATTCGCGATCTGTCCATGACGGTGAGCAATTTCCGCAGCATGCAGTCTTTACCCGAATATCTCAAGGCCAACAACGTGGTCGCCATCGCGGGTATCGACACGCGCAAGTTGACGCGCATCCTGCGCAGCAAAGGCGCGCAGAGCGGTTGCATCGCCACGGGCGACAACGTCGAGGCGGCGCTGGCTGCGGCACGCGGCTTCGCCGGTCTGGCGGGCATGGATCTGGCGCAAGTCGTCACCTGCGACAAATCCTACGAATGGAAGCAGCGCGAGTGGAAGTTGGGTGCGGGCTATAGCGATGCTGTTGAATCGAAATTCCATGTGGTGGCCTACGACTTCGGTGTGAAGCACAATATTTTGCGCATGTTGGCCGAGCGCGGTTGCAAGATCACCGTGGTACCTGCAAAAACTGCTGCTGCCGATGTGCTGGCGCTTAAGCCGGACGGCGTGTTTCTGTCCAACGGCCCCGGCGATCCCGAGCCTTGCGACTACGCGATCAACGCGACCAAGCAGTTCCTCGAAGTCGGTATGCCGTTGTTCGGCATCTGTCTCGGACACCAGATTCTGGGGCTTGCTTCGGGCGCGAAGACGGTGAAGATGAAGTTCGGCCATCGCGGCGCCAACCATCCGGTGCAGGACACGCAGAGCAAGCGCGTGATGATCACCAGCCAGAACCACGGCTTCGCGGTGGATGCGGCGACGCTGCCGAATAACGCGCGCGTAACGCACATCTCGCTGTTCGATGGCACGCTGCAAGGTTTCGAGCTAACCGATAAACCTGCGTTTTGTTTCCAGGGGCACCCCGAAGCGAGCCCGGGGCCGCATGATGTGGATGGGTTGTTTGATCGCTTCGTGGAAATGATGGAGACAAGTAAAACCTAACCACAGAGACACAGAGACACAGAGAAAACCTCTGTGCTTTTCCTCTGTGTCTCTGTGTCTCTGTGGTGAATGAAGTTATGGCAAAACGTACAGATATAAAAAGCATCCTGATCATTGGCGCCGGCCCCATCGTTATCGGGCAGGCGTGCGAGTTCGACTACTCCGGCGCACAGGCATGTAAAGCCCTGCGCGAAGAAGGTTACCGCGTCATCTTGGTGAACTCGAACCCGGCCACCATCATGACTGACCCGAACATGGCGGACGCGACTTACATCGAGCCGATCACTTGGCAGATGGTGGAAAAGATCATCGCCAAGGAAAAGCCGGACGCGATCTTGCCGACCATGGGCGGACAGACCGCGCTGAATTGCGCGCTCGATCTGGCCAAGCACGGCGTGCTGGAAAAATACAAAGTAGAGATGATAGGCGCGTCGCGCGATGCCATCGACATGGCGGAAGACCGCGAGAAATTCAAACAGGCGATGACGCGTATTGGTCTGGCCTCGGCGCGTTCCGCCATTGCGCACAGCATGGAAGAGGCGATGCAGGTGCAGCAGGTGATGGGCTACCCCACGGTTATCCGCCCCTCGTTCACCATGGGCGGCAGCGGCGGCGGCATCGCGTACAACCGCGAAGAGTTCGTGGCAATCTGCGAGCGCGGTTTGGAAGCCAGTCCGACCAAGGAGCTGCTGATCGAAGAATCTCTGCTCGGCTGGAAAGAGTACGAGATGGAGGTCGTGCGCGACCGTAACGACAACTGCATCATCATTTGTTCGATCGAAAACCTCGACCCGATGGGTGTGCACACCGGCGACTCCATCACTGTGGCGCCGGCGCAGACGCTGACCGACAAGGAATACCAGATCATGCGCGATGCCAGCCTAGCAGTGCTGCGCGAGATCGGCGTGGAAACCGGCGGCAGCAACGTGCAGTTCTCCATCAACCCGGACGACGGGCGCATGGTAGTGATCGAGATGAATCCGCGCGTGTCGCGTTCCTCGGCGCTGGCTTCCAAAGCGACCGGTTTTCCGATTGCGAAGGTCGCGGCGAAGCTGGCTGTGGGCTACACGCTGGACGAGTTGAAGAACGACATCACCGGCGGTGCGACCCCGGCATCGTTCGAGCCTTCCATCGACTACGTGGTCACCAAGATTCCAAGATTTGCGTTCGAGAAATTTCCGCAAGCCAACGACCGCCTGACCACGCAGATGAAATCGGTGGGTGAGGTGATGGCCATCGGCCGCACTTTCCAGGAGTCGTTCCAGAAAGCGCTACGCGGACTTGAAGTCGGCGTAAACGGATTGGACACGAAGTACACCGACCGCGATGCGATTTGCGCCGAACTCGGCAGTCCCGGCCCGGATCGTATCTGGGCGGTCTCGGATGCGTTCCGTCTCGGCATGAGCGTGGACGAGGTATTTAATGTCAGCAAGATCGACCCGTGGTTTTTGGTGCAGATCGAAGACCTGATCCGTCAGGAGCAAGCGTTATCAGGCCGCACGCTGGAAAGTCTCAGTGCGGACGAAATGCGCGCACTGAAGCGCAGCGGTTTTGCCGATGCGCGTTTGGCATTTTTGCTGGGCACTGACGATGCCGCGTTGCGCGCATATCGCCATGCGCTGGGCGTGCGTCCGGTGTTCAAGCGCGTGGATACCTGCGCCGCCGAGTTCTCCACCAACACCGCGTACATGTATTCCACTTACGAAGAAGAGTGCGAATCGCAGCCGACCAACAACAAAAAAATCATGGTGCTGGGCGGCGGGCCGAACCGCATCGGGCAGGGTATCGAGTTCGATTATTGCTGCGTGCATGCCGCGCTGGCGATGCGCGAGGACGGTTACGAGACCATCATGGTCAATTGCAATCCCGAGACCGTTTCGACCGACTACGACACTTCAGATCGTCTGTATTTCGAGCCGCTGACATTGGAAGATGTGCTGGAAGTGGTTGCGGTAGAAAAGCCTATCGGCGTGATTGTGCAATACGGCGGTCAGACGCCGTTGAAGCTGGCGCACGGCTTGGCGAAGAACGGCGTGCACATCATCGGCACCACGCCGGACATGATAGACATGGCCGAAGACCGCGCGCGTTTTCAAGCCATGTTGCGCGAATTGAATTTGAAGCAGCCGCCCAATCGCACCGCCAGCAATGTGGCCGGTGCGGTCGCCGGAGCCGCCGAGATCGGCTACCCGCTGGTGATGCGCCCTTCGAACGTGCTGGGCGGTCGCGCGATGGAGATCATCCATGCGCAGCCTGATCTTGAGCGTTACATGCGCGATGCCGAGGAGATGTCCAAGACTTATCCCGAGCGCATGCCGATCTTGCTCGACCGTTTCTTGAACGACGCGATCGAAGTGGATGTGGATGCGGTGTCTGACGGCAAGCAAGTCATCATCGGCGGCATCATGGAGCACATCGAAGAGGCGGGCGTGCATTCCGGCGACTCGGCCTGCTCGTTGCCACCGTACTCTCTGCCGGTGCAGTTGCAGGACGAATTGCGCCGCCAAACAGTGGCGATGGCCAAGGCGCTCAATGTGGTTGGTTTGATGAATGTGCAGTTCGCGATTCAGGGCGAGACGGTGTATGTGCTGGAAGTGAATCCGCGCGCTTCGCGCACCGTGCCGTTTGTGTCCAAGGCAACCGGTGTGGCGCTGGCGAAGATCGCCGCGCGTTGCATGGCCGGACAGACCTTGGCGTCACAAGGCGTGAGCAAGGAAATCATCCCGCCTTATTATTCGGTGAAAGAAGCAGTGTTCCCTTTCATCAAGTTCCCCGGCGTGGATACCATTCTCGGTCCCGAGATGAAATCCACTGGCGAAGTGATGGGTGTGGGAGATACCTTCGCGGAAGCCTTCGTCAAATCGCAACTCGCCGCTAGCGTGAAGCTGCCGAAGAGCGGCAAGGTATTCATCAGCGTGCGCGAGGCAGATAAGGCGGGTGCCGTCGAGGTGGCTCAAAATTTACATAATCTGGGCTTCACGATTTTGGCCACGCGCGGTACCGCATCGGTGATATCCGCTGCGGGAGTGCCTGTTGTGGTGGTGAACAAGGTTCTCGAAGGTCGCCCGCATATTGTTGATATGA
This sequence comes from Gallionellaceae bacterium, assembly GCA_009773615.1. GTDB lineage: Bacteria > Pseudomonadota > Gammaproteobacteria > Burkholderiales > Gallionellaceae > PALSA-1006. The sequence continues at coordinate 38,729 of WSYA01000004.1, read as the reverse complement.
TCAAGAACGGTGAGGTCAATCTCATCGTCAATACTGTCGACAGCAAGCCATCGGTGATGCGCGATTCGTATTCGATCCGTCATGCCGCGCTGCAGGGTCGCGTGACTTACTACACCACGCTTGCCGGTGCGCGCGCGGCTTGCCTCGGCATGCAGCACTTGGCCGAGTTGCAAGTGTATGACCTACAGACGCTGCATCGGCGTCTGCAACATTAATTTTAGTCTGGGGTTTCCATGAGCAAAGTTCCATTAACCGTTGTTGGCGCCGAGTTATTGCGCCAAGAGTTGCACAACCTGAAAACGGTTGAGCGTCCGAAGGTGATCAATGCGATCTCCGAGGCGCGTGCGCAGGGCGATCTGTCGGAAAATGCCGAATACGATGCAGCCAAAGAGCGCCAGTCCTTTGTCGAGGGACGTATCGTCGAGTTGGAATTCAAGCTGGGCAGCGCTCAGGTCATTGATCCGAAAACGCTGAACGCCGATGGGCGCTGCGTGTTCGGTTCCACTGTGGTATTGGAAGACGTTAAGACAGGCGATGTGGTTACATATCAGATTGTCGGCGACGACGAGGCGGACATCAAGCACCGCAAGATTTCGATCAGCTCACCGATCGCACGGGCTTTGATCGGCAAGTCGAGCGGTGATGCGGCTGAAGTGCAAGCACCCGGCGGCGTGCGCGAGTATGAGATCGTCGAGGTTCAGTACATCTAGTTCTAGTTGGGAGTCGCTTGACGTTAGTCGTTAGTAAAACAAAACCCGCGTAGCGGCAAAACCAACTAACGACTAGCTACTAACATTTAACGACTGCTTCTCAACGATTTCCGAGTTGTTTCTTGGTGAGCGGCTTACCTTTTTTGCGCTTGGTAGGGCTGGCGAGTTGAATAGCCAGCGGGCGATAGATCACCAGTATTTTTCCGATGTGCTGTACGGCACCGGCGTTCAGAAGTGTGCAGATTTCTTGCTGCATGGCGGCACGCGTTTCCCGGTCATCGTTCATCACGCGAATCTTGAGTAGGTCATGGCTCTTCAGGCTGCGTTCGATTTCTTCCAGCACCGATGGCGATAAGCCGCCAGAGCCGATGATGACGATGGGATTGAGAGTGTGGGCGCGCGCTTTGAGTTCGAGACGCTGTGCAACGGTGAGATTTAACATGTGGTACTCCTGATAGGGCGCGCATTTTACCTAAAAACGAATGCTTAATCCGCAGATTTTTAAGTTATAAACCGATGAAACCTTCTAAAACCAGTAAACAGTGGATGCGTGAGCATATCAACGATCCTTATGTGCAGATGGCGCAAAAGGACGGCTATCGTTCGCGTGCCGCGTATAAGCTTCTGGAGATCGACGAGCGCGACCATTTGCTTAAATCCGGCATGGTCGTGGTGGATCTCGGTGCGACTCCGGGGGGGTGGTGTCAGGTAGCTGCGGCCAAAATGGGTCAGAGCGGCAAGATCATCGCCTTGGACTTGTTGCCGCTGCACCCTTTGCCGCGCGTGGAATTCATTCAGGGCGACTTCCGCGACGATGCGGTGCTGGCGCAACTCGAAGAAAAATTGGGGGGGCAGCAGATCGGACTTGTAATTTCCGATATGGCACCCAATATGAGCGGCATCGATTCAGCCGACCAAGCACGCGCTATTCACTTGGCCGAATTGGCGCTGGAGTTTGCCGCACAGCACCTTAAGCCGGGTGGTGCATTTCTGGTCAAAGTGTTTCAAGGCGTGGGATTCGAGGAATATTTGAAACTCATGCGTAGCCATTTTGGCAAAGTGGTTACGCGCAAACCCAAAGCATCGCGTGACCGCAGTAGTGAACAGTATTTGTTAGGCTTGGAAAAACGGGATGCCGCACTTTAGGATGCCCTTGAGTAATCGGGGCGGAACGTGTTTAATGCACAATGTGTTTTTACGGCTCAATGAGAGGCGATAGTGAATAATTTATTTAAGAGTATCGGAATTTGGATGGTCGTGGCTTTGGTGCTGATGACCGTGTTCAATCAGTTTAATTCGCGCCAGCAATCGACGGCGCAGGCGCAGTTGGACTATTCGCAGTTCCTCGAAGAAGTGAAGATGGGGCACATCACCAAGGTGACCATCGAGGGCCGTACCCTGAAAGCTGTCACCAACGATGGCAAGCGCATCACCAGCTATGCGCCTAGTGATTTGTGGATGGTCTCCGATCTGCTTAAAAACGGCGTCAAGATCGAAGCCAAGCCGGAAGAAGAGCAGTCTTTCCTGATGAACCTTTTTGTGTCGTGGTTCCCCATGTTGTTGCTGATCGGCGTATGGGTGTTTTTCATGCGTCAGATGCAGGGCGGAAAAGGCGGCGGGGCGTTCTCGTTCGGCAAGAGCAAAGCGCGTTTGCTGGATGATGCGAAAGAGCGCGTCACGTTTGCCGATGTGGCGGGCTGCGACGAGGCCAAAGAAGAGGTTTCCGAACTCGTGGATTTTCTGCGCGACCCGACCAAATTCCAGAATCTAGGCGGGCGCATTCCGCGCGGGGTGTTGATGGTGGGTAGCCCGGGCACAGGTAAGACCTTGCTGGCCAAAGCCATTGCGGGCGAAGCTAAAGTACCTTTCTTCTCGATATCCGGTTCGGACTTCGTCGAAATGTTCGTCGGTGTTGGTGCTGCACGCGTGCGCGACATGTTCGAGCAGGCCAAGAAAAACGCTCCCTGCATTATTTTCATCGACGAGATCGATGCCGTTGGTCGCCAGCGCGGTGCCGGCATGGGCGGCGGAAACGACGAACGCGAACAGACACTGAATGCCTTGCTGGTGGAGATGGACGGATTCGAGGGTGTGAGCGGCGTGATCGTGATCGCTGCCACTAACCGTCCCGATGTGCTGGATTCGGCGCTATTGCGCCCCGGTCGTTTTGATCGCCAAGTTGTCGTGCCGTTGCCGGACATTCGCGGCCGCGAGCAGATTTTGATGGTACACATGCGCAAAATACCTATGGCGCCTGATGTGAAAGCAGAGATTTTGGCGCGCGGTACGCCGGGTATGTCCGGTGCCGATCTGGCTAACTTGGTGAATGAGGCTGCGCTGTTTGCCGCCCGTCGCAACAAACGCTTCGTCGAAATGGACGATTTCGAATCGGCCAAAGACAAGATCATGATGGGCGCGGAGCGCCGCACCATGGTTATGCCGGAAGAGGAGCGGCGCAACACGGCTTACCACGAGTCCGGCCACGCGGTGGTGGCCAAGCTGTTGCCCAAGACCGATCCGGTGCATAAGGTCACCATCATTCCGCGCGGTCGTGCGCTGGGTCTGACCATGCAGTTGCCGTCGGAAGACCGCTACAGCATGGACAAGGTACGCATTCTCGACACTATCGCGGTATTGTTCGGGGGGCGCATCGCCGAAGAGATATTCATGCATCAGATGACTACCGGTGCTTCCAACGACTTCGAGCGTGCCACCGACATGGCGCGCAAGATGGTCACGCAATGGGGTATGTCCGATGCGCTCGGGCCGATGGTGTACGGCGAGAACGACGGCGAAGTGTTTCTCGGTCGTTCGGTGACGACACACAAGAACGTGTCCGAAGCCACCATGCAAAAAGTGGATGAAGAGATCCGCCGCATCATTGACCAGCAGTATGCGTTGGCGCGCGGCCTGATTGAAGCCAACCGCGACAAGATCGAGGCGATGACCAAAGCCTTGCTGGAATGGGAAACTCTCGACGCCGATCAGCTCAACGACATCATGGCGGGCATTCCACCGCGTCAGCCTAAACCCGCTTATGTAGCGCCGCCACCGCCGTCGCAGGATGCAACACCTACGGCACCTGCCACGCCGACTCAGCCCGCGCAAGAAACCTGAAAGGCAGTCGTTAGTGGCTAAACGTTGGTTGTTAGTTGCGCCACTCGTGGCGCGCGACAAAAACTAACGACTAGCTACTAAAGTCTAAGGACTGCCTTATGTTCCTCCTCTGCGGCAAATTCAAACTCGATCTTTCGCATCCCAAGGTGATGGGCATTGTCAATGTGACGCCCGACTCCTTCTCAGACGGCGGCAAACACTTGTCGCATGCAGCTGCTATCGCTCACGCTCAGCGTTTGATCGAAGAGGGCGCGGATATTCTCGACATCGGCGGTGAATCGACACGCCCCGGCGCGGTAGCGGTGAGCGAGCAGGAGGAGTTGGATCGCGTTCTGCCGGTGATCGAAGGCCTGCGCGATATTGCAGTACCTATCTCCATCGATACTTGGAAGCCTTCCGTGATGCGCGCAGCGCTTGCGGCAGGAGCGAGTATGGTCAACGACATCAATGCCCTGCAAGCGCCGGAGGCATTGGCGGCAGTGGCTGGCAGCGCTGCGGCAGTTTGCCTGATGCACAAGCAGGGCAACCCCGAGAGCATGCAGCTCGCGCCGCAATACGCCGACGTGATGAGTGAGGTGATGAGCTTTTTAAAAATGCGCGTGACAGCGGTGCAGACGACCGGCATCGCACGCGAACGCATCGTGGTTGACCCCGGTTTCGGTTTTGGCAAGAGTCTGGTGCATAATCTCACCTTATTGAAAAACATGCAGGGATTCGCCGACCTCGGCGTGCCGGTGCTGGCAGGGCTGTCGCGCAAATCCATGCTGGGTGCGATCACCGGGCGCGATGTGAACGAGCGCATGGCGGCGAGTGTGGCGGCAGCGCTGGTCGCAGTGCAGCGCGGTGCCGCCATCGTGCGCGTGCATGATGTGCGCGAAACGGTGGATGCTTTGAAAATCTGGAATGCGGTATACGAAGGGTGATGACATGAGCAGAAAATATTTTGGCACGGACGGTGTGCGCGGCAAGGTTGGTGAATACCCCATCACCCCGCAGTTTGTGATGCATCTGGGCTATGCGGCGGGCAAGGTTCTGGCGAGCGCAGAGCACACACAGGGCGAGCGCCCCGCCGTGTTGATCGGCAAAGACACGCGCATCTCCGGCTATATGCTGGAATCGGCGCTAGAGGCTGGACTCATCGCGGCGGGTATCGACGTGTATCTGGCCGGCCCCGTGCCGACCCCGGCAGTGGCGTACCTCACCCGCGCACTACGTTTACAGGCGGGCGTAGTCATCTCCGCCTCGCATAATCCATTCGAGGACAACGGCATCAAATTCTTTTCTGGGCAGGGGACCAAGCTGCCGGACGAGGCCGAGCTTGCTATCGAAGCCTGGCTGGATCAGCCCATGCAGACCAACGAATCCGAAGGCCTGGGCAAGGCGAAGCGCATCAACGATGCCGTCGGACGCTACATCGAATTCTGCAAGAGCACCTTCCCCTCGGACATGAACCTGCGCGGGCTCAAGATCGTGGTGGATAGCGCGCACGGCGCGACTTACCACATCGCGCGCAACGTGTTCCACGAACTCGGTGCGGACGTGGTTGCCATCGGTGCCGAACCCAACGGCAAAAACATCAACGACGGCTACGGCGCAACCGCCCCCAAGAATCTGCAATTGGCAGTGAAAGAGCATCGCGCCCATATCGGTCTCGCGCTGGACGGCGACGGCGACCGTCTCGTGATGGTGGATGCGGAAGGCAAGCTTTACGATGGAGACCAGTTGCTTTACGTCATTACCAAACACCGTCAGGCACAGGGCACCATGAAAGGCGGTGTAGTTGGCACGCTGATGACCAATCTTGCTTTTGAGCATGCCATGCAAAAGATTGGTGTGCCTTTCGCGCGCGCCAAAGTGGGCGACCGTTATGTGATGGAAATGTTGCAGCAAAAGGGCTGGCAAATCGGCGGCGAAAATTCCGGCCATATCATTTGTCTCGACAAACACAGCACCGGCGACGGTATCGTCTCCGCGTTGCAAGTGCTGCACGCACTGCGTGAGAGCAAACAAACGCTCGCGCAAGCGGCGCAACCGCTGGTGATGTATCCGCAAATACTCATCAACGTGAAAGTTACCGGCAAAGCTGCCGAGTTATTGGAACGTCCAGCTGTCAAGGCGGTGGTGGGTGAAGCCGAACACGCTTTGAACGGTAAAGGCCGCGTACTGCTGCGTCCGTCCGGCACCGAGCCTTTGCTGCGCGTGATGGTTGAAGGCGAAGATGGCGTGCAGGTCAAGCAGTGGGCCGAGAGAATTGCGGCAGTGGTGAAAGAAGTGGCGGGCTAACTCTTCATTAATGAGCCCGTTTCTCCCATCTGTTCCCCGCTTTGCTTCAACTTGCTCGCCCATATACTCCGCCTAACTTGGATAGGCTTGGCACTTTGAACTCAAGCCATTAGGAGAAACAAATGCCTGCGTTCATCAATACCAACATTGCATCATTAAATTCGCAGCGCAACTTGAACGGGTCTCAAGGTTCGTTGCACACTTCCGTGCAACGCTTGTCTTCCGGTCTGCGGGTGAACAGCGCCAAAGACGACGCGTCCGGATTGGCGATCGCTTCGCGTATGGAAAGCCAGATTCGCGGGTTGAATCAGGCGATACGCAACGCGAGCGACGGCATCTCCCTCGCGCAAACGGCTGAAGGTGCATTGGGTACCATTCAAAGCAATCTGGCGCGTATGCGTGAGTTGGCGGTGCAAGGAGCCAATGCCACATCGAATGCCGATATCGCGTCGCTCGATGCGGAGTTCACCCAGCTCAATGCTGAAAATTCGCGAGTGATCCAAGCGACAATATTTAACAACATTCCTCTGCTTTCGGCGGCGGTGAACCAAACTTTTCAAGTGGGGGCAAACAGTGCAGCCGGTGTCGACGATCTCACTATTACCACCGCAGCTGCATTGATTCCAACCTCGACGACCTTGGGTGACTCATCGACGGCTGCCCAAGCGGAAATCGTCAAGCTGGATATGGATATCGCCGCAGTCTCTTCGTTGCGCGCCAGTTTTGGTTCGGCGCAGACCCGTTTCGAATCGGCGATCTCCAACTTGCAGATCGCCGCTGAAAATCAGACCGCTTCCCGTAGCCGTATCATGGACACGGACTATGCTGCGGAAACCTCCGCATTGACCCGCGCGCAGATATTGCAACAGGCGGGTACCGCGATGTCGGCACAAGCCAACCAATCGCCGAACGGTGTTTTGACTTTGTTGCGCGGATGATCGATTATAGAAATGAAAAAAGCTCGCATTGCTGCGAGCTTTTTTCATTTCAAGAGACGTTTACAATCAGGTGATCACTGTCGGGTTATCGCGTCCCGTGCGTTGCTGCAATTCCGAAACGCGTAATGCGATTTGAATTAATCCCGCCAGCGCCACTTGTGCATCGAGGTGGTGATGCGAGGCATCGGCCTCGAATGCTTCCAGATACACGCGCAGCGTCGCACCCTCGGTGCCCGTGCCGGAAAGGCGGAAGATGATGCGCGAGCCGTCGCTGAACAGGAGACGGATGCCTTGGCCTTGGCTCACGCTGCCGTCTACCGGATCGGTGTAGCTGAAATCGTCGCAGGTTTTCACCGTGTATTTGCCGAACGATTTTCCGGTGAGTGCGGCAAAGCTGTCGCGCAGGTGTTGCACCACGCCGTTCGCAGCCTCAGTGGGCAGGCCTTCGTAGTCGTAACGCGAATAAAAGTTGCGCCCGTATTTCGCCCAATGCTCGGTCACGATGGCCTCCACCGGTTGCTTGCGCGCAGCCAAGATGTTGAGCCAGAACAGCACAGCCCACAGCCCGTCCTTTTCACGCACATGATCCGAGCCGGTGCCGAAACTTTCTTCGCCGCACAGCGTGACGCGTCCCGCATCCATCAGGTTGCCGAAGAACTTCCAGCCGGTCGGTGTCTCATAGCAAGGAATGTTGAGCGCCTGTGCCACGCGATCCGCTGCGGCGCTGGTCGGCATCGAGCGCGCGATGCCCGCCAGACCTTTCTTGTAGGCGGGCGCCAAGGTGGCATTGGCGGCCAGCAAAGCGAGGCTGTCGGAAGGCGTGACGAAAAAATGCTTGCCGAGAATCATGTTGCGGTCGCCGTCGCCATCCGAAGCAGCACCGAAATCCGGTGCGTTGTCGCCGTACATGATTTCCACCAGATCGTGCGCATAAGTCAAGTTCGGGTCGGGATGGCCGCCGCCAAAATCTTCCAGCGGCACGCCGTTCATCACGCTGCCTGCCGCCGCGCCCAAGCGCCCTTCCAGAATGTGTTTGGCATAAGGCCCGTTCACTGCGTGCATCGCGTCGAATTTGATGCGGAAGCCGCCTTGCAACAGCTCGCGAATCGCGCCGAAATCGAACAGCGACTCCATCAGCTCGGCGTAGTCGCTCACCGGGTCGATCACCTGCACCTGCATATCGCCCAGCGTGGTATTGCCCAGAGTGTCGAGCGACACGTCGGCGGCATCGAGAATGCGATAGCTGGAAATTTTCTTGCTGAGTGCGAAGATTGCTTCGGTCACCGTTTCGGTGGCGGGGCCGCCGTTAGTGCCGTTGTATTTGATGCCGAAGTCTTCCTTCGGGCCGCCGGGGTTGTGGCTGGCGGAGAGGATGATGCCGCCGAATGTTTTATGTTTGCGTATCACGCATGAGGCGGCAGGCGTAGAGAGAATACCGCCGCGCCCCACCAGCACCTTGCCGAAGCCGTTTGCGGCAGCCATTTTCAGAATGATCTGGATCGCCTCGCGGTTGTAGTAGCGCCCGTCGCCACCGACCACCAGTGCCGCGCCCTTAGGAGCGGCGATGCTGTCGAAAATGGACTGCACGAAGTTTTCCAGATAATGCGGTTGCTGGAACACAGGTACTTTTTTGCGCAGGCCGGAGGTGCCGGGCTTTTGGTCGGAAAAAGGTTGAGTAGAAACAGTGCGGATGCTCATATCACTCCTCGTTATTAATGTTTGTGCCGAGGGCATCATACCATCGCATCCCGCAGATTTTTGTTACCCGGATGTTGTGGCGGAGTCTGGCATTTTGGCGAAATCGGATTTTTTGACGCGCCCTTTAATCAACGAGAAATAGACTTATCGCTCAAGGTGAGTTACATTGCTGAGTAATTTTACTCGGTAATGTAAAAAATGATGATTTACACCCGTCCGCAAGAACAGGTTCTCAAGCAAAGGTTGGGCGAAAAAGTCCAATTCATCAATATATTGGCTGGGCCTCGGCAAGTTGGTAAAACCACTATGGTCAGGGATGTCATTGCGCAGAATCCAGCGCAGGGATATTACGTTTCGGTGGATGAGGAACCTAGCAATGTTTGGGCTGCTGACGAGCTTGGCGATACTTCAAGTGCGCTATCTCCCCCGCAAAAAAAGGATGCGGCATGGTTGCGATACCATTGGCAAGCAGCCCGTGATCGCCTATCGCAGTGGCAAGCGAAGACAGCTGTCTCTTTGTCACCAGATGCGAGGGATGGAAATTTTGTTTTTGCTATCGACGAAATTCAGAAAATTGAACAATGGTCTGATGTGGTCAAAGGGCTATGGGATAGCGACCGCGCCAAGGGACTCGGCATGCATGTTGTTTTGCTGGGTTCGGCACCGCTGTTGATGCAGAAAGGGCTTTCCGAAAGTTTAGCAGGGCGCTTTGAAACCATTACGGTCAGTCATTGGGGGCTGGCCGAAATGCAGCAGGCTTTCAACTTGAGCCTAGAGGAATACATTTATTTCGGCGGCTATCCGGGGAGTGCTTCGTTGATTCGTGAAGAGGCGCGCTGGAGGCATTATGTGCGGGACAGCCTGATCCAGCCCAATATCGAAAAAGACATTGTGCAACTGGTGCGCATCAAAAATCCAATGCTGCTCAAGCAACTTTTTGAACTGGGTTGCCACTATTCCGGTCAGGAATTGTCTTTGACCAAAATGATTGATTCGATCAACGAAGCAAAACATACGGAGACGTTGGCGGATTACCTGAATTTACTCATGCAAGCGAAGCTGTTAGCCGGATTGCACAAGTTCGCCGAGCAGGAAGTTCGCAAACGAAACTCCGTTCCTAAATTGAACGTGTTTAATACCGCACTGATGTCGGCCATGCAGGACTACACATTCGCCGAGGCGCAAGCAGATCGCAGCTATTGGGGCAGGCTGGTGGAAAGTGCGGTGGGCGCGCACTTGCTCAACACTTGCGACGAAGATACCAAGCTTCATTACTGGCGCGACGGCAGCAATGAAGTCGATTTCGTTTTATCCAGAGGCAGCAAACTTTGCGCAATCGAAGTGAAAAGCGCCGCTAGGACGAGGCCGGTCAGGGGCTTGGATGTGTTTGCCGGGCACTTCCCGCGAGCGAAGAAAATATTGGTCGGTGCAGGCGGAGTGTCTTTAGCGGAGTTTTTATCGCATCCCGCTGTCGACTGGTTGGGCTAATCATGCTTCATTTTGTTCCGCGCAAATGCAGTACACGGGAAGAAGACCCGTCCAAAAATATTATTGCCGATACAGAGCATTTCCGGCAGTGGGATGCCTATGTGTTGCTGGGCGATCCGGGCGCGGGCAAGTCGCGCTTATTCAAAGACGAGGCGGCCAAGACTGAGAACGGCTATTACCTGACGGCACGAGATTTCATTGATTACGAGCGTGAAGAGTGGCGGAGAAAGGTATTGTTTATAGACGGTCTGGATGAAGTCCGTGCAGGTCGCAATGATCCGCACACGCCGCTGGGAGCGATACGCGGCAAGCTTGATAAATTGGGCTGCCCCCGTTTTCGCCTATCCTGCCGCGCGGCAGACTGGCACGGCAATAGCGATGCCGAAGCGCTGAAATCGTGCGCACCTAATGGGGCAATCGCCGAGCTTTATCTGGAGCCGCTCAGTCACGAGCAAGTTACCGAAATCCTCATCCATGATAGCCGAGTACCGGATGCCCAAGGGTTTCTGGACAACGCGGGGAAATTCAATCTGGAAGGCTTGCTCTACAACCCGCAAACGCTGGACATGATGATCGCTGCCGTGGAGGGCGATACTTGGCCGACCAGCAAGCTGGAAGTGTATGAGTCGGCCTGCAAAAAACTGGCGGTCGATTCCAGAGTTCATCGCCAGCCATACCCCATTCCTCAGATGCTGGATGCGGCGGGCTGGTTGTTTGCGGTGCAACTGCTAGCCAACGCGCCAGCCATCCGTGCCGGTAATGCCCAAGCTCAAGGAGAAATCGGATTGAGCGATTTGGAAGCTACTTGCGGCGAGGTGAGTCAGGCCGCGCTAGGCACTCGCCTGTTCACCAGTCTTGGCAATGATGAATACGCTTATATCCACCGCAGTGTCGCGGAGTATCTGGGAGCCAGATACATCGCCGAAAAAATCAAACAGGGATTACCTATTAACCGCATGTTGGCATTGACCACGGGCTTTGATGGCGGCGTGGTGGCGGCATTGCGCGGGCTGATGGCTTGGCTGGCGGCGCTCAATATGCAGGCGCGGGATCGAATGATCGAAATTGATCCGCTAGGGATGGTGTTGTATGGAGATGTGCAACTATTATTGACGGTAGACAAAGTGCATTTGTTGGATGCTCTGCAACTAGAGGCGGCAAAGCCAAACGGCCTTGGTCTTGGATGGAGAGATGCCCGTTCATTCTCGACACTTACTACCAGAGATATGGTGAGTTATTTGCGAGGACTATTGCAACAACCTTCGCGAGAGAGCCCTCACGAGAATATTCTGATTTGTGTGTTTGATGGATTGTATCAATCACCCGCTTTGCCGGAATTGAAAACGGTTTTGATGGCAATCGTCCGCGATCAAACACATTGGGAGGCAGTGAGAAGAATGGCGTTGGAGGTGTATATCCAACAGCACTCGGATGATACGCAAAGCTTGTTATTGCTCGCGGATGATATACGGCTCAATAAGGTCGAAGATACTGGCAATACTCTGTCTGGATTGTTGCTTGAGGAGCTCTTTCCCGCTGTAATTGCAGCGGGAAATATTTTTCAATATTTGAAGCCAAACTATGATGACCGCACATACTATGATGTGTTTTGGGATGATCGTTTCATCGAACGCGTAACTGATCAGGATGTTCCTATTCTTCTCGACGAGTTATCCCGACGTGGGGCAGATTTTTTACGCTTGTCTTCGATCCATGATTTATTTGGTATGGCGGGGCAGCTTCTTATACGCGGCTTGCAGTTGTTCGGTTCGGAAATTCCTGTGGCGAGGCTTTTTGATTGGTTATCCGTAGGCATGGATCAATATCATCATAGCAGTCTGACCGAAGAGCATCAGCAGCAAATTAAGGTATGGGTTGAAACTAACCCTAATCGCTACCTGAGCATATTGGGCGAGGGTGTTCGGCATATACCAGATGGCAACAATTTCGGGTATGAAGTATCCAAAGTGATTGACAGGCTCTATGGTGCGAAAGAGCCTGAAAATCTTGGGCAATGGTGGTTGACGCAGGCGCAGGCTACATCAGCAATTTACGCAAAAAAACAATATTTTTGCCAAGCTTTTTTTACATTGTCACGCGAACGTGGATGCGAAGGATTGTCGTTGGAATATTTTGAACAGTACGCTCTAGATCACTCTGAATTCGCAGAAGTGTATCAAGGCCTCATTGCTTGTGTGATTGATGAGCAACATATCGAGCATCAGCAGCAAAAAGCGAAATGGGCTAAAGAGAGGGAAGATAATTTAAAGTCCCGTATCGATTATTTTCAGCAGCATAAAGCGAGTATTGCAGATGGAAGCGCCCACCCGCAGGTATTGCATGATCTTGCAGTAATGTGGGGCGATCAGTCCGGGAAGACAGGGGAAGATCGCCTGTCAAAATTCTTGAATAACGACGATGAATTGATCTCGGCTGCGAAGAGCGGTCTACTCAAAATATTGAATCGCCCCGACCTGCCGATGATTAAGGATATTTTTTCCTTGGCCGTTGAGCAGCGCCAGCATTTTATTCGCTCGCCTTTTTTGATCTGCATGGAAAAGCTGTATCAGGAAAATTCTGCCATGTTGTCTACGTTGAGCGATGAGCTTGCGGAGATGGCGTTGGCGTTTTGGTATACCTATGGCGCAGGCAACGAACCTGCTTGGGTCAAGCCGCTCTGCTTGTCTCGTCCGATACTGACCGCAAAGGTGCTGACTGAATATGTCCGTACCATGCTCTTGGGTAAGGTGCAGCACATTACCGGCTTGTATCAGCTTGTTCATGATTCTGATTATCGGGACATCGCGCGGTTGGTTGCTATGCCGCTGCTGGAAAGCTATCCAATCCGTAGCACTCAGCAGCAGATTTCTACTCTGGAGTATTTACTCAAGGCGGCGATTGCGTATGTAGATAAGGCTTCCTTGTTGGCGCTGATTGAAAGGAAGCTGGCGCTAAAACTGGATGTTGCCCAGAGTGTGTACTGGTTAGCAACGGGTTTGCTTGTTGTGCCAGAGAAATATGAGTCCATTGTGAGGAAGCAAGTTGGTGGCAAGGTGGTGCGCATCAACCATCTTTCCTCCTTCATGTATTCCGGTCGAAACAGGGATAAGGATTATGACTTACCTGTTACTAGCATGGGCTTGCTTATCGAGTTGCTGGGGCCGCGCTGTGCGCCAGACCGAATATGGGGTGTGCATGTTGTTAGGCAAGCAGAAAACGAAAGGGATTGTGTGCAAGCCTTGCTCAACAAGCTCGGCAGCATGCCAGATGAGGATGCGGGGCGTGTGTTAAGCGGGCTGCTGACCCTGCCCGAACTGAGTGCTTGGCATGAGGCTATCCGAAGCGTGCAGCAAACCCAGCAAGTTAGTCGGCGCGAGGCTACATTCCGGCATCCGGGAGTCGATCAGGTTATTCAAACGCTGGATAACGATAAACCCGCAAATGTGGCCGACCTTGCGGCGCTGGCCTCGGATTTTCTGGGAGAGTTGGCAGAGGAAACGCACGCCAGCAATACCGATTGCTATAAACGCTTCTGGAATGTGGACGGTTACAACAAACCGCTAACTCCTAGGCCGGAGAATAGTTGCCGCGATTATCTGGTCGAGCGGCTCAAGCCTTTGTTGGTTCCTTTCGATGTGGACGTGCAGCCGGAAACCCGCGAAGCTGAATCTAAGCGTGCCGATATTCGTCTGTCCTTCCGTGGTAATGGCGAAGCATTTCATCTGCCCATCGAAATTAAGCTGGATCATAGCCCCGACTTGTGGCGTGCCATCCACGAGCAATTGATTCCGCTTTATACCATCGCGCCAGAAACAGGCGGGCGCGGGTTGTTGATGGTGATCTGGTTTAACGATTCCAGCAAAAGATCATCTGCCCCACCGAGTGGCACCAAACCAAAAACGGCAGAAGAGTTGGCTGCCCGGTTGCAAGAGTTGCTTACGCAGGAAGAGAGGAAACTCATTGGTGTGTTTGTGCTGGATGCCTCAAAATAGCACTTCATCCTTGAAGCTGATAAGCAATGAGCAATCATTCTCCCCAACAAATCCTGCGCGACACTTTCGGCTACGCCTCATTTCGCGGCGCGCAACAGGCCATCGTCGAACATGTAGCCAATGGCGGCGATGCGCTGGTGCTGATGCCTACCGGCGGCGGTAAGTCGTTGTGCTACCAGATTCCGGCATTGCTGCGCGGAGGAGTGGGTATCGTGGTGTCGCCACTGATTGCGCTGATGCAAGATCAAGTGGATGCGCTCAAGCAGCTCGGCGTATCGGCCGCGTTCCTCAATTCCAGCCTGGATGCTGCTGCGGCGCGCGAGGTGTCGCAACAGTTGCTGCGCGGTGAATTGAAGCTGTTGTATGTCGCGCCGGAGCGGCTGATGACGGAAAGTTTTCTGAATCTGCTAGAGCGCTTGGAGCAGGACAACCGCATCGCGCTGTTTGCCATCGACGAAGCGCATTGCGTTTCGCAATGGGGGCACGATTTCCGTCCCGAATACCGCGCGCTGACGGTGCTGCACGAGCGTTTTCCCAATGTGCCGCGCATCGCGCTGACCGCTACCGCAGATGCGCCGACGCGGCGCGAGATCATCGAGCGGCTGACGCTGGAGCATGCGGAGCAATTCGTCTCCAGCTTCGACCGGCCCAACATCCGCTACCGCATCACGCTCAAAGACAACGCGCGTAAACAGTTGCAAAGTTTCCTCGAAACCGAGCATGCCGACGACGCGGGCATCGTGTACTGCCTGTCGCGCAAGAAGGTGGAAGAGACGGCTGCATGGCTCAAGGAACAGGGCTGGGATGCGTTGCCGTACCACGCGGGTTTGGATGCCGCTGTGCGCAATCAAAACCAGCGCAGATTCTTGCGCGAAGAAGGCGTGATCATGGTCGCCACCGTCGCCTTCGGCATGGGCATCGACAAGCCCAACGTGCGCTTCGTTGCGCATCTCGATCTGCCCAAAAGCATGGAAGGCTACTATCAGGAAACCGGGCGCGCCGGGCGCGACGGCCTGCCCGCGAATGCGTGGATGGCTTATGGGCTGGGCGATGTGGTGTCCATGCGCCAGATGCTGCTGTCCGGCGATGCGCCGGAGGAACGCAAGCGCGTCGAACTGCAAAAACTCGATGCGCTGTTGGGATTTTGCGAATCTACAGAGTGCCGCCACCAGACCGTGCTGCGCTACTTCGGCGAAGAGCATCCCGGTGATTGCGGTCAGTGTGACAACTGCCTGTCGCCCGTGGACACATGGGACGCCACGCAAGCCGCGCAGATGGCGTTGTCCTGCGTCTACCGCACCGGACAACGCTTCGGTGTCGCGCATCTCATCGACGTGCTGCTGGGCAAAACTACGCCCAAGATCGAACAGTTCGACCACCAGCAACTCAGCACCTTCGGCATCGGCAAAGAGCTGGCACAAACGCAATGGAGCAGCGTCTATCGTCAACTCACGGCTGCCGGATTCATCAACGTGGACATGGAAGCCTACGGCGGATTGAAGCTCACCGAAGCCGCGCGCCCGGTGTTAAAAGGGCAGCAGGAGGTGTGGTTGCGCCGCGATGCCGAACCGGCCAAGCGCACAAGCAGCAAAGCCGAACGTGGCTCACGCTTGCGCGAAGCCTTCGCCGGAGTCAACGAAGACCCGCTGTGGCAAGCACTCAAAGCCAAGCGTATGGAGCTCGCGCGCGAACAAGGCGTGCCGCCTTACGTGATTTTCCACGACAGCACGCTGCTGGAAATTCTCAACCGCAAGCCGCAAACGCTAAATGAAATGGGGCAGATCAGCGGCGTGGGACAATCCAAGCTGGCGAAGTATGGCGATGCGTTCTTACAGGTGGTGGAAGATATCGAGAACAGCATTGAGACCTGACCCCGCGTTCACGCCAAGTAGCAAGTGTGTTTTGTGAAATAACAACAGCAGGAGCATAGAAATGATGAGTTTGAAAAAGCTAAGTGTAGCGGTGATGTGGTGTGTGGCAAGTCAAGCGGTGTGGGCGGTGGATGTCACCGCCGTAGCGGATTTTAGTTATCAAATTAAGGCGGGCGATAGCTTAACCAAGTTGGCAAATGAGTTGTTGGATAGCCCCGCACGCTGGAATGAAGTGGCACATTACAACCAATTGCCGAATGCAAATCTGGTGCAGCCCAATCAGGTCTTGCATATTCCGCTGGCTTGGTTAAAAAATTACCCTGCACAAGCGCGTATCGAGGCGGTAACGGGCGACGTTAAGCTCAATGGAAAGGCTGCGCATGTGGGCGAATTTGTCGCGGAAGGAGACAAGTTGGAAACAGCGAGTGGGGCCAGTGCGCGGATTAGTTTGCCTGATCACTCCAGTTTGAGCATGTTGGAAAAAACTCAGTTGCACACCAAGCAAATGGAGAAAAAAAAGCAAGGTGATTTTTTTAATGTGGTGTTTCGTTTAATCACGGGACGCATAGATGCTATTAAACAGAAATACCCTGACGGCCAAGCCCCGCTGCGCATACAAGCTAAGGCGGCGACCATCGGTGTGCGTGGTACGCATTTCCGTATGGGACAAGAAGGCGGCAATACCTTGGCAGAAGTCGAAAATGGTTTAGTGAGTTTTGGCGACGAAGCAAAAGCCAAACCGATTGCGCTCGCGGCAGGACAAGGCTCCGTGTCCGATGGTATTCATGCGCCGGTGGTAATTCCATTGCTCGCCGCGCCCAATTTCCCTGTGTTGCCTGAGCACTTTGCGCCTGCTGCGATTGCGTTTGACATGCCGATGGCGACGGGTGTGACAGGCTATCGCGGTGAAGTTGCGCAAGATGAAAATTTTAACCAATTGCTTGCACCTATCAGCGCGCAAGGCAATCAAGTGCAGCTTGCGACTTTGCCAGATGGCACTTATTGGCTGCGCTTGCGTGCCGTAGATGCGCATGGTCTGCAAGGCTTGGAATCCAAGCAGGCTATCGTGGTTAAAACCCCTGCTGTAGTCGTGCCGCCGCCCCCTCCTGCGGATTTTCCGATTATCGTCCCGTCTAAACCTATCGCCAGTGGCGCGCAAATGTTGACAGGTTGGCGCAATGTGTCGGGTTATCAATATGAACTGCAAGTGGCCGCCAGTGCTGATTTCGCCTCGCCCCAGCAAAGTGTGTTGCGTAAAGAGCCATATTGGGCTTTTAAGGCCGTTGCGGCAGGCAATTACTGGTTGCGGATGCGTTTAGTCACTAGCGACAAACGGATGGGAAAATGGTGCGAGCCTGTCGCCTTTAGTGTCGAGTAACACGTCGTTAGCATTGCCTAAAACCCTCGTTGAAAACTCAACGGGGGTTATTCTTCCCCCGAAATAATTGACACCTCCACCTAACGGAACGGAGGTGTTTTTATGGGCAAATAAAGTTTGCCAAAAGTGCATCGTTACAGCATGCACTTCAAGGCAACCGCAGTGTGTTTAAGTGATCTTCCTGATGTCCTGATTTAGTATGTTGGCGGGGCAGTTTTTCGTCGGAATACATAAACAGCAGCGCCTAATTCCGGCGGCAGAACTAGGGCACCGAGCTGTTTATCTTCTTCAAGATCAAATGCGGATTGCAGTTTGTAGTCAGTCCAATTGCCGAATGCAAACTGGTGTTGGCTGCCGATGACGATATACAACTGCACGCTCGGCGTATTAAATACCACGCGTTCAAAATCGTTTTGCGCCGGTGGCCACGAACAGATCACCACCTCGGGTTTGTAGGTCGCCAGCGCCTCGCGCGCATCCAGCTTGATCACCCAGTCCGGGTACTTCACGGCCTGACTCCAGCCGTGATTGTCCGTTGCCGTGAGCTGCACGCCCGCCTCTTTCAGGAAGCGCGTCAGGGTTCCATCACCCGCGCCGATTTCTAGGCAGTTTCTGCTGCCTATCATTCCGGCTAACGCTTCGATCAGCGCACGCGAGTAAAAACAATAAATGCCACGGGGTTGCACCAGCGACATCAGGCGTTTTTTCTGCCACACCAGCGGCCAGAACAAGCGGAACCAGAACAGCGAAACCGGCTTGCGCTCCAGCCCCCGTGCAAACAGCAGCTTCTGTGCAATGAAGCCGTTGAACAGATTGAAGCGCAGCTTGCCTTTGCTTGCGCCGACATCGGCGGCCAGCGTGGATAAGCATAACTTTTTGACCGACTCGTGCGCCATGCGGCTGCGCACAAATTGCGCCAGAGCGGCATTCTTGTCGGGTTGCTGTTTGCTGAAACCGGGTTTTGCTGGCGGGGCGGAAACTCGCTCCAGATAAGCCTTCAGTTCAGCGGCAACACCGCGCCCGACGATGGCTGCAATCTCTTGCTGCACCTCAGCCCATTCTTCGGGATAGCGGGCGCAAAGCTCGTCCAGCGCAGGGTTTGTCTTCAGCCAAGTCAGCGTTTTTGCGTAGGTGTTTTGCTTCATTTGATCATCAAGATGCAGTATTTAAATTCAGAATATCGCTCTGTAGGGCAACTCGCGAATATTACGTCCTTCCCCGGCAAGCTGCCATTCTAGATTGATGCATCCGCGCAGTTAAGGCAAGATGCGCCCTCGGGAATATGCCCAATTTGATAATGTGATAACCAACATACAAGAGAACAGACATGGGCGCACAGTGGAAAGCCAGACACAAAGAAATCGCAGCGAACGCAAAGGGTAAGATTTTCGGCAAGCTTGCCAAAGAGATCATGGTGGCCGCAAAAGGCGGTGCCGATCCTGATTCCAATTCGCGTTTGCGCCTTGTGGTCGAACAAGCCAAAAAAGCTTCTATGCCGCGCGAAACATTGGATCGCGCCATCAAAAAAGGAGCGGGCCTGCTCGATGGTGGCGCCAGTCTGGAACGCCTCGTCTACGAAGGCTTTGCCCCGCACCGCGTACCCATCATCGTCGAATGCCTGTCCGACAACGTTAATCGCACCAAGTCCAGCATGAACGTGCTGTTTCGCAAAGGCCAGCTCGGCGCGGAAGGTTCCGTCTCGTGGGACTTCAGCTATGTCGGCATGATCGAGGCGACACCGAATTCCAAAGATGCAGACCCGGAGGTTGCCGCCATCGAAGCTGGCGCGCAAGACCTCGAACCCTCCGAGGAAGGCGCAACCCTGTTCATCACCGACGTCACCGATCTCGATGCCGTGTGCAAAGCCCTGCCCGCGCAAGGCTTCACCGTCGTCTCAGCCCAACTGGGCTATCGCCCGAAGAACCCCGTTACCATCGCCAACGATGCCGATCTCGAAGAGGTGCAAGCCTTTCTCGAAGCGATCGACGAGGATGACGACGTGCAGAATGTATATGTGGGGTTGGCGGCGTAGGATTCGGAAGTCAGGCGAAGCATGTTTGTGGCAACCACCTAAGGGGGCAGGCGATGCGTACACTTTTATTGATGATGCTATTTGCGCTAAACAATAGCGCGATGGCTGACTGGGTTAAAGTTCACAGCAGTGCAATTCAGGCCACTTATGCCAATCCCGCCACTGTGGATCCGGCTGGTAACAACATCAAGATGTGGCTACTTTCTGACTATAAAAAACCGCATAAATACGAAGACAGGCAGTTCTTTTCGGTGATATCGGAAAATGAATATGACTGCGACGACGCGCAGCTGAGGATGTTGTCGTATTCGCTTCATGCCGGGAATATGGGCAAGGGTGAGGTGGTTTATACCGATGCAAGCAAGACTGCATGGAAGCGGGTCGCGGCGAAGAGTGCCGACGAGATAGCATGGAAGACCGTGTGCGACTTATCTGGTGGTTGGGTCAAGGTCGGCGACAATGAAGTCATGTCGGGGTATGCCAATCCTTTCTCCATCCGCAAGATCGGCGATACAGCGAAGATGTGGGAGTTGTTCGATTTGAAATCCGCTAAAGAACAAGGCGGGGGACATAAATACCTGTCGATAAAGCTCAATGCAGAATATGACTGCAAGGAAAATCAATTTAGAACGCTTTCTATTTCGTATTACCCCAAGAGTATGGGCGGCGGAGATCAGGTTTTTGCGGATACCAAGACTCAAAAATGGGAACCCGTCGCGACAGGGGCGGACAAGGTGTTGTGGAAGATCGCTTGTAATACCCGGTAAGGCCGAGTTGAATGGCGCAGCAATGCGTTAATCTGTTTTTTTCTTCAGCAGTGCTTGCAGGTCGGCGAAAGGATTATGCGTCGCCACTGCTGGGTCTCCTGCTTTCCGGTTACGCACGTCCTCATCCAGTACACGCGAATGCTCATTGTCGTGGCAGTACAGGCAGAGCAACTCCCAATTGCTGCCATCGGCGGGATTGTTGTCGTGATTGTGGTCTTTGTGATGCACCGTCAACTCGCGCAAACGCACTCCGGCAAACTCGCGGCCACAGCGCCCGCATATCCACGGAAATAATTTAAGCGCCCGTTCGCGGTAGCCTGCCTCGCGCACATCGCGTTGCTGGCGGGCTTCCGCGACGACGCGGTCGAGGCGTGCATGATCGGGAGTGGTGTGTTTGCTCATGGCTGTTGGCTATTTTTCGAATAGACGGATGGATACCGCATCTCTCGTCATGCCATGATGTGTCGCAACGTCGGCAAAAATGGAGGCCAGAGTGCCGATTTGCAACGGGTCGTGTAGAGAACAGTGAGGTGATGTTTTTTAGGGAGCGGGCAGGTTAAGCGTACATGGCTGCCAGCTTGGCGGGTAGCTTGATAGCCGAGTTTCTCCAAGACTTTGATGAATTGCGCGCCAGTCAGGTTGCGCGGCAGTTTCATACGGCAAGCACTTTCTCGCGGGTGAAATGCAAGCGAACGATCTTCGGTGCTTTGCCTTCTTCAAAATGACAGTGCACCGCATCGCGCACTTGCTGATGCAGGCCGTCAACGTCATCAGCCTCAATGAAAATGGATTCGCCCAGCGCTTGTGCTGTCCATCCGCCTTCCGGGGCTTCTTTCACTACAAACATCATTTCATTCATGGTTAGCCTTTCGATAGGGTGTGGATACCATTCTAGTATTGCACGGCGTTTGACATGGCTTCCGCACTTTTGCGGGCGGGCAACTCGCGGTCCGCCAGTTATCGGCCAGGTGTGCGCAACAAGGCCAGGGCATGCACGATTTCGCACACCATGATCTTTTGTTTGGGTGCCAGGCGCTGGAAGTCCTCCAGCAGGATGGCGGTGGTTTTATCACCATAGAAGCCCCTTTCCTCCTCGACCTTCAGCCCCACTGCATATATTTCGCTTTCGCCGTAGTGCAACCAATGGGGGGAGGTTTTCAGCCATTTCGCCAGGATGCGGATTTTATCTTCTGCGGGAATGGCTTCGCCGTTGATCCATTTGCGCACGGCTTGCGCGGTTACCGGTTTGCCCGGATAGCGCCGGTTGAATTCACGCGCGACCAAAGTGGGGCTGGCAATGCCGATCACGGCATCGTTGAGCAGGCGCGTCAGGCGCTTGCTAAAGGCTTCTTTTTCATTCATTAGGCTCATGAATGAAAGCTAACATTTTGAAGATAGCTATTGGTTGTTTTTGTAGGTAACCAAAAGTATACTCAAGAAATCCAATTCGGGTTCAATGTCATGCATCCATTGTTAAGTCGCCAGTTGCAGCAGTACATGGGTATAGACTTTGTCGTGCCCGATGAAAAAATGCACAATTTATTTAAGGCAATAAGCGGACATTACCGAGAGTTGGAATATTTGGCGCATTTCGACCCGCTTATCGGTATTGCGAACCGCCGCTATTTTGTCGAAATGGGAGAGGCAGAAATGGTTCGTTCGTCGCGTTATGACAAGCCGCTTTCGATATTGATGATAGATGTCGACAAGTTCAAGGAGGTCAACGACGTTTATGGTCATCAAGCCGGGGATGTTGTCCTTCAGGCTTTGTGCGAAACATGCAAAATTGTCCTGCGCGCGGTTGACATTGTTGGCCGACTGGGTGGCGATGAATTTGCGATATTGTTGCCGGAAACGCCCCCTGCAACAGCGCTCCACGTGGCAGAGCGTTTGAGGGGTGCCATTGAGAACAGGGCGGTCGATTTAGAGATGCATTCCCCGCTCTATTTTTCGGTATCCATCGGGTGCGCCTCCCGTAACGCCAAGGATGACAACATGGACACCATTCTTAATCTCGCGGATAAGGCTCTCTACGATGCTAAACGTACCGGGCGCAACCGGGTTTGCGTTGCAGCACAGTAAATCCAGCACCAGAAATCCGGTATGAAATGTTTGAACGGGGGCTGATGCTGGCTAGCCGAGTTGGTTGTTGTCATGCGATTTATGGGATCGCGATTACTTCGATCAATTCGCGCGCAAGCGTGTCGCTGCTATGCGTCGAGTATTCGCCGGTCGCCTGCAAGCGATGGCCGGCCACACCGGGCAGCACCGCCTGGATGTCTTCCGGTAGCACCGCATCGCGTCCGTCGAGTAACGCCCATGCGCGGGCGGCAGCGAGTAGCGAAAGCCCGGCGCGCGGCGACAGGCCGTGTACAAAGCGCGCCGATTCGCGGGTGTGGCGCAGGATGGCTTGCACGTAGTCGAGCAGGGCGGGGGAGACGAATACTTGTCGGGCTTGTTGCTGTAGTGCCATGAGCTCGGAGGTTTCCATCTGTGGCGTGAGCTTGGCGATGATGTCGTGCCGGTCAACGCCGGAAAGCAAGCCGCGCTCCGCCTGAGCGTCCGGGTAGCCCAACTGGATGCGCATCAAAAAGCGGTCGAGCTGTGATTCAGGCAATGGGAAAGTGCCGATCTGGTTGGTGGGATTTTGCGTGGCGATGACGAAGAACGGCGCAGGTAGCGGGCGCGTTTCTCCTTCGATGGTGACCTGGTGTTCCTCCATCGCCTCCAGCAGTGCGCTCTGTGTTTTCGGTGTAGCGCGGTTCACTTCGTCGGCCAGAATCATTTGCGCGAAGATCGGTCCCGCATGGAATTTAAATGTGCCGCTGTCGCGCTGGAAAATCGAGACGCCGAGAATGTCGGCAGGCAGCATGTCGCTGGTGAACTGGATACGCTGGAACTGCAAGCCCAATGTGCGTGCCAGCACATGCGCCAGCGTGGTTTTGCCGACGCCGGGCAGGTCTTCGATGAGCAAGTGCCCGCGCGCGAGCAGGCAGGTGAGCGCCAGCCTGATCTGGCGCGGCTTGCCGAGGATGACCTGTTCGGTTTGGGTGATGACGTTGTGCAGTGGGTGGGGCATTCGATTTCCTTATAGCAAAACCGCCGTGACCACTTTGCGATCCTCTGCAACGAGGATGTTGTAGGTGCGGCAGGCGGCGTGGGTGTTCATGAATTCGATGGCGATGCCCGCTTCGATCAGGCTGCGGTAAAGCTGCGGATGCGGGAAAGTATGCTTGGCTCCCGTGCCGAACAGCACCACTTCGGGAGCAAGCCCCAGAAAATACTCGAAGTGCGCGGGTGTTAGCGAGGCAAAATCCGTAGCGGGCCAGTCGGTGAAAATCTGTTCGGGCGTGACCACAACAGGTTGGGTGAAGCGCTCACTGTTGACTGAAACATAACCCTCGCCGTAGGCGGTGAAGGTCTTTTGTCGCGGGTCGATTGTTCGTTGTAATGCCAAGGCTTAACTCCATTTGCTGATGGTGGCTCGCTCGGATAGAATTGCGCGCTCCGCGAACCGCCGTTTCAAGGGATTTGGGCGGATTCTACCGGATTCGAACGCGCTTGAAATATTGATTGAGAGAACAGTGTGAAACAAACTAAACCATCCGATACGGTTTCTATTCGCCCCGTGCTGAAATCTACCAAGCTGGCGAATGTCTGTTATGACATTCGCGGCCCGGTTATGGCGCGAGCGAAACAGATGGAAGAGGATGGTCACCGCATCATCAAGCTCAATATCGGCAATCTGGCGCCATTCGGGTTCGAGGCGCCGGAAGAGATCCAGCAGGACGTGATTCACAACTTGCCGAATTCGTCCGGTTACTCGGATTCGAAAGGTATGTTCGCCGCGCGCAAGGCCATCATGCATTACGCCCAGCAGAAGAACATCGCCGGGGTCGGCATGGAAGATATTTTCATCGGCAACGGCGCTTCGGAGTTGATCGTGATGGTCATGCAGGGGTTGCTCAATACCGGCGACGAAGTGCTGGTGCCCGCGCCGGATTATCCGCTGTGGACTGCGGCGGTCACGCTGGCGGGTGGCACGCCGCGCCATTACCTGTGCGACGAGGCCAAAGAGTGGAATCCAGATATGGATGACATGCGCAGCAAGATCACGCCGAACACGCGCGCCATCGTGGTTATCAACCCGAACAACCCGACGGGGGCGGTGTACTCGGACGAGACGCTCAAGGCGATTATTCAACTGGCGCGGGAACACAATCTCATCATTTACGCCGACGAGATATACGACAAGGTGTTGTATGACGGTGTGACACATACTTCGATGGCATCGCTGGCGGACGACGTGTTGTTCGTCACGCTCAACGGCTTGTCCAAAAATTACCGTGCCTGCGGCTACCGTTCCGGCTGGATGATTATTTCCGGTGCGAAAAAGAATGCGCAGGATTATCTGGACGGGCTGAATATTCTGGCCTCTATGCGCCTGTGTTCCAACGTGCCGGGACAGTTCGCGATTCAGACCGCGCTTGGCGGCTATCAAAGTATCAACGATCTGGTTGCTCCCGGCGGGCGTTTACATAAGCAGCGCGAGCTTGCCTATAAACTGCTAACCGAGATTCCCGGGGTGACCTGCGTCAAGCCGAAGGCCGCGTTGTACATATTCCCCAAGCTTGATCCGAAGATGTACCCCATCGAAAACGATCAGAAATTTATTCTCGAACTGCTGGAGCAAGAGAAAGTGCTGGTGGTGCAGGGCAGCGGTTTCAACTGGCCTCATCCCGATCATTTACGCATCGTGTTTTTGCCCAATGCGGATGATCTGACGGAAGCGATCGGCCGCATCGCGCGTTTTTTGGAAAGTTACCGCAAGAGACACGGAAAATAATAGTCGTTAGTCGAATGGGTAGTAGTTCCATCAGCGGACAACGCCAACTAACGACTAGATACTAACGACTGATTTATCAATTAGGAATTAAAAATGAAACCAATCAATGTAGGACTTCTCGGTATCGGCACGGTCGGTGGCGGAACATTTACGGTACTGCAACGCAACGCGGAAGAGATCACGCGCCGCGCCGGACGCCCCATCCGCATCACCGTGGTGGCGGATCGCAATGTCGAGCTCGCGAAGAAAGTCACGGGCGGAACCTGCCGCGTGACCGACGATGCGTTTTCGGTGGTGAACGATCCCGAAGTGGATATCGTGATCGAACTCATCGGCGGCTACGGCGTGGCGAAAGAACTGGTGCTGAAAGCGATTGCGAACGGCAAACATGTGGTCACCGCGAACAAGGCGCTGCTGGCCGTACACGGTAACGAGATTTTCCTGGCCGCGCAAAAGATGCGAGTGATGGTCGCGTTTGAGGCGGCTGTCGCGGGTGGCATCCCCATCATCAAGGCAGTGCGCGAGGGCCTGACCGCGAACCGTATCGAGTGGATCGCGGGCATCATCAACGGCACCACCAACTTCATCTTGAGTGAAATGCGCGACAAGGGCTTGAGCTTCGACACCGTGCTGAAAGAAGCGCAACGTCTGGGCTACGCCGAAGCCGATCCTACTTTCGACATTGAAGGCGTGGATGCCGCGCACAAAATCACCATCTTGTCCGCACTCGCGTTCGGCATCCCGATGCAGTTCGATAAAGCGTATATCGAAGGCATCTCCAAGCTGGATGCGGTGGACATTAAATACGCCGAACAACTCGGTTATCGTATTAAATTGCTGGGTATCACCAAGCGCACGCCGGACGGCGTCGAGCTGCGCGTGCATCCGACGTTAATTCCTACAAAACGTTTGATCGCCAATGTCGAAGGCGCGATGAACGCGGTGCTGGTGCAGGGCGATGCGGTTGGTGCGACGCTGTACTACGGCAAAGGTGCGGGCGCGGAACCCACGGCCAGCGCGGTGATCGCCGATCTGGTGGACGTGACGCGCATGCACACGGCCGATCCGCTGAACCGCGTGCCGCATCTGGCATTCCAGCCGAACCAGTTGTCTGATCTGAAGATTTTGCCGATGGACGAAGTGCAGACCAGCTACTACCTGCGCTTGCGCGTGCAGGACAAACCCGGCGTGCTGGCCGACATCACGCGCATTCTGGCGGATGAACAAATCTCTATCGATGCTGTAATTCAAAAAGAACCCGGTGAAGGCGAAGACCAGACCGACCTCATCATGCTCACCCACTTGACGCGCGAGAAGCGCATCAACGCGGCCATTGTGAAGATGGAAAAACTGTCGGTGGTGGCCGGTAAAGTGACTAAGTTGCGCATGGAAGAGTTGGGTAAGTAAGCCATGACGAAACGCACAGGCATGACATCTGAACAGTTCTTGCAACATTTGCAATCTCATGCCGAATCCTTTGCTGCTGCAGTTGCTACCAATGAGGGTGACTGGATTATCAAAGGTTTCATTGACGTATATCAGCGCATCTATACTATTTCCGTCGATACTAAAATCGTTTCCAAAGTACTTGAGCTGCTTCTTTTCCCGATGTTTGTTGAGTTTGGTAAAAAGCATGGTCTGGAAGTGGAATTGTCACCGCATCAAAATTTTTATCCCGACCTCACGTTTGTCGATAAGAAGAGAGGAAACAAATTTGCGGTCGATATAAAAAGCACCTATCGAGTGGATGATGCAAATGTGAATGGTATGACTCTCGGCGCATTTACAGGATATTTTCGAAATCGCAAGAGCAATAAAAATACGCTGTATCCGTATGGTGAGTATCAAGGACATTTTGTTCTTGGTGTGATCTATTCAAAGCCCTTGAATGTGATTGACGAAAGAAAACAGTATGAGTTGAAAGATATTAAAAAAATCCCGTCAGTC
The DNA here is from genome assembly GCA_009773615.1 of Gallionellaceae bacterium. GTDB lineage: Bacteria > Pseudomonadota > Gammaproteobacteria > Burkholderiales > Gallionellaceae > PALSA-1006. Next base: position 11,662 of record WSYA01000004.1, on the reverse strand, counting down.
ATTAAGGATTTTCAATTTTTCGCACAACCAAAATATCGCATTGCAGCATCCAGGCCGGGAAGTGGAAATACCAAAAATATAGGTTCTATTGCTCGGATTGACCATCTGCTGGATGGCTCGGGTGTTTTTGCAAAGCTGGGCGAAGAGGTTTATGACGACTACTGGATGTATTATTTAACCAAGGATATGGCCAAGGCATTAGACATTGAACGGCCATATACTAATTTGAAAAATTATCTCGAATATAAACAGCGAGGGATTGATACCCTACGTAAATACGAGAAAGAAATTTCCGCGCTTGGTGATGATGAGCCAAATGCAGAGGAGGACTCGCAATGAGTTCACCGCCGCTCGTTCCACCGATTAAATGCCAAGGCATTAAAACTAAGCTAGTGGCTGAGATTGCCAATATGGCAGGGGAATTATCGGATGGTCGATGGGTCGAGCCGTTTTGCGGCTCCGGTGTGGTTGCATTAAATCTCCAGCCCAAGCGGGCTTTGCTCTGCGACTCGAATATTCACATCATTCAATTTTACAAAGATATTCAATCGGGGCGCATAAACTCTATTGGTGTCAGAGAGTTTTTGAGTGAGCAAGGGGCAAAACTACTCGCTATTGGCGAGGCATATTTTTATGAGGTGCGAGAGCGTTTCAATAATGCGCCCAACTCTTTGGACTTTCTATTTTTGAACCGATCATGTTTCAACGGGGTGATGCGTTTCAATCGCTCCGGCAGATTTAATGTGCCATTTTGCCGCAAGCCGGAAAGATTCGCGCCAGCTTACATCACCAAAATAGTGAATCAGGTACAAACCATTTCTAGGGTAGTCTCGGTTTCTGATTGGGAGTTCAGGGTCGCTGATTTTAGAGAATCAATAGCGACTGCTGTGGCTGGTGATGTTGTGTATGCCGACCCTCCTTATGCAGGTCGGCACACAGATTATTTCAATGGGTGGTCAGAACTGGATGAGGCGGATTTGGCTGATTTACTCGCCAGCTTGCCTTGCAAATTCATTCTTTCTACATGGCATAGCAATGAATTTAGAACCAACCTGCAAGTTGAAAAAAATTGGGCATCTGACAACTTTCATGTTTTTACCAAGGCGCATTACTATCACGTCGGTGCAGCAGAAGAGCTGAGGCATCCTATGCTGGAAGCGTTGATAACAAATTTTGGCTATCACGAGGCTGTGGGGATGCACGAGGCGCGTCAGCAATCACTGTTTGTTGAGCAACAGCGTGCGCGCTACCTTTCCGTTTAAAGCTAAGTAAGCAAGGAAGTAAGTAAAATGAAATACATCTCCACACGCGGCAATGCGCCCGCAAAAACTTTCACCGAAATCCTGCTGGGAGGTCTCGCGCCGGATGGGGGTTTGTATCTGCCGGAAGAGTATCCGCAGGTGACGCGCGCCGAGCTGGATGCGTGGCGCAAGCTGTCTTATGCCGACCTCGCATTCGAAGTGTTGTCCAAGTTCGCCACCGATATTCCGGCGGCTGACCTCAAGGCCATCATCAGCAAGACTTACACCGCAGAGGTTTATTGCAACGGTCGTGCCGACAGCGATGCTTCGCAGATCACGCCCTTGCGCACGCTGGAGCCCGGTGTGCATATCCTCGAGCTATCCAACGGCCCGACGCTGGCGTTCAAGGACATGGCGATGCAGTTGTTGGGCAACCTGTTCGAGTACGCGCTGGGCAAACAACATGCAGAGCTGAACATTCTTGGTGCGACTTCCGGCGATACAGGTTCCGCTGCCGAATATGCGATGCGCGGAAAACGCGGCATCAGCGTGTTCATGTTGTCGCCGAACGGCAAGATGTCGGGTTTCCAGCGCGCACAGATGTATTCGCTGCAAGACCCGAACATCTTCAATATCGCTATCAACGGCATGTTTGACGATGCGCAGGACATGGTGAAGGCGGTGTCCAACGACCACGCGTTTAAAGCCAAGTACAAGATTGGTACGGTGAACTCGATCAACTGGGGGCGCGTGTCGGCGCAGATCGTGTATTACTTCAAAGGCTATTTCGCCGCGACGAAATCTAACGATGAGCAGGTTGCGTTCTCGGTGCCGTCCGGAAACTTCGGCAATATCTGCGCCGGGCACATCGCGCGCATGATGGGCTTGCCTATCGGCCAATTGATTCTGGCAACGAACGAGAACGATGTGCTGGACGAATTCTTCCGCACCGGCGTGTACCGTCCGCGCGGCACGGACCACACTTACGAGACCAGCAGCCCTTCGATGGACATCTCCAAGGCCTCTAATTTCGAACGTTTCGTGTTTGATTTGGTCGGACGCGACGGCGCGAAGGTGCGCGAGTTCTGGAGCAAAGTGGACGCGGGAGGGTCATTCGATATTAAAGGCGCCGAGTACTGGCATGCGTTGCCGAAATTCCATTTTTCCTCCGGCATGAGCCGCCATGCCGACCGCCTCAAGACTATCCGCGAGATGTGGGAAGAGTACGGCGTGATGGTCGACACCCACACTGCGGATGGTCTCAAAGTGGGTTTGGAGCAGCGCCGGCCCAGCCTGCCGCTGATCTGTTTGGAGACCGCACTGCCCGCCAAATTCGCCGAAACCATACAGGAAGCACTGGGGTGCGAACCGGAGCGTCCCGAAGCATTGGAAGGCATCGAAGACTTGCCGCAACGCTGCGAGGTGATGGATGCGGACGTACTGAAGCTTAAAGCCTTCATCGCGGCGAATGTTCCTAACTAATTTTTTATAAAAGCAGAGGCATGAACAACCTCATCCTGCTCATCCTCTGCTTCATCGCCGGTATGCTGTTGCGCCGCTCCAAGCGCATGCCGGACAATGCGCCTGCCGCTCTCAACAGCTTCATTATCCACATCTCACTGCCCGCGCTGACGCTGCTGTACATCCATGAATTGCATTTTTCCGGTGATGTACTGTTGGTCGCCTTGATGGCTTGGCTAGTGTTTGGTTTGTCGGCCGGGTTTTTCTGGCTTGTCGGGCGCTGGCTGGCTCTGCCGCGCGCCACGGTGGGCGCGTTGATTTTGGTGGGAGGGCTGGGAAATACCTCGTTCTTCGGCTTGCCGATGGTCGAGGCGTTTTACGGCAAAGAGGGCTTGAGCACGGCCATCATCGCCGACCAGCTCGGCTCGTTCTTTGCGCTCTCTATCCTCGGTATCACCGTTGCGGGTATCTATTCTGCCGGCAGGCCGACGGCAGCGGAGATTGTCAAACGCATCGCGCTATTTCCGCCGTTCATCTCCCTGATGATTGCGCTGTTGCTGATTCCCGTGGAGTACGCGCCTTGGTTCAGTGAACTGCTCAAGCGCTTGGGCGATACACTGGCACCGCTCGCGCTGGTCTCGGTCGGCTTGCAGTTGCGTCTCGGTCATCTGGCGGGAAATATGCGCAATCTCGCGCTCGGTTTGGGCTTCAAGTTGCTGCTTGCGCCGTTGGCAATCTATTTGCTGTATGTGCAACTGCTCGGTGCAGGCGGGCAGGCGATTCAGGTGACGCTGTTCGAGGCCGCCATGCCGCCGATGATCACCGCTGCCATCATCGCAACCGAGCACGATCTCGACCCCGAGTTGTCTACCTTGATGGTGGCGGTCGGATTGATATTCTCGTTTGTCACGCTGAGCGCATGGTGGTGGGTGTTGCGCGGTGTGTGAGGCTAAGACAGTCGTTAGTCGCTAGGCGTTAGTTTTTTTCGTTAAAGGCAAAACCCGACCTTCGGCTAAACTCACGGTAATATACTGGCAACACCAACTAACGACCAACGTCTAGCAACCAACGACTAGAAAATGAGAAATTCAATATTTCGATTGCAGAATTTTCTGGGGGTGCAGGGGCTGTTCGTGCGCGACAGCACGGCACTAGTAGGGCAAGTGCTGTCCACGCTGCCGGTGGTGATCAAGTGGCCGGTGCGTAGGACGCTGCTCAAGCAGCTGTACTTTACCGGCATTCAATCGGTAGGGCCGATCAGCGTCATGGGCTTTTTGGCGGGGCTGATCATGGTGATGCAGGTCAGCAATCTGGTCGGACGCAACGAATTGTTGACCTTGCAGGTGCTGATCTGGACCGTGGTACGCGAGCTGGGGCCATTGCTGACGGCGATTGTGATCGTCGGGCGCAGCAGCTCGGCCATCGCCAGCGAACTCGCGGCTATGCAAGTGAATGGCGAGATCAAAAATCTGCGGCGCATGGGCATTTCCCCCGTTTCCTATCTGGTGGTGCCGAGAATGCTGGCGATGACGGTCACCAGCGCGGTGCTGACGTTCTACTTCCAAGTCGTCGCTATCGGTACCGGCATGGTGGTAACCGCATGGAATATCGACGTTTCGCTGCTCGGCGAGGTCAGTCACTTTTTCGAGATGCTCAGCTTTTTGGAGATATTTGCGGCGCTGCTGAAAAGTCTGTGTTTCGGTATGTTGATGTCGGTAGTGCCTTGCTATTATGGCCTGACAGTCAAGCGCGCCATGACCGAGATTCCGGTCGCCGCCTCTCGCGCGGTCATGCGCAGCCTACTGGCCGTGTTTGCGTGTGACGGACTGATTACGGTGCTGGTTTTTTAGTGGTGACCGAGCTATTCAGATTTGTCGATGTGTGTTGCGAAGATTCGGATCGCGAGTATTCTTTTATCCTGCACTCGGGCGAGACGCGGCTATTGCAACTCTCTTCCAAAGTCGAAAAAGACAATATGATCGATTTGGCAATCGGCGAGGCAGTATGCGGTAAAGGCCGTGTCGAGATTGCGCAAGGCGACAGAAGGCGCAGCAAGACGGCCGTCAGCGGCCCGCAGGGCGAGAGGCGTAGCAGGAATGAATCTGCGCCCATGATATGGCAGCCGCTGAAGGCGAGCCGTCCGGGGCGGGTGGGTTGGGTGGCTGCGAATGGGGGGCTCATCAACAACCTGAAAGTCTGGGAAAACGTCACTTTGCCGCTGTGGTATCACACTCGGCGCGACGTGGTCGAAACGGAACAAAGCGTGAAGCATTGGCTGGAAATGCTGGGTTTGGAGCAGGATGCATGTGCCGAATTTATGGCCTCGCCTTTGTTTGCCCTCGAACCGTGGCAGCGCAAATTGGCGGGGTTGTTGCGCGCGTTGGTGCAAATGCCCCGGGTGATGGTGGTGGATGCGGTGCTGTTCGAGGATGTCAAAGCGCGTCTGGCGAGCAACTGGGTGGCTGCGCTGGAAGCCTTTGCCGCACAAGGCCGCACGGTGCTGGTGATAGCGGACAAGGCGACGGTTCTGCCTTGGAAAAAGATCGAGTGAGGTGTCTGTGACATTGTTGGCTGACAAGGATGAGCGCTTCAAAAATCTGTTCGGTAAAGCCGCGCTGTTTATTTTGCTTGCGGTGATCGGGCTGGGCTTGGTTTTTCTGTGGACAGGCATTAAGAAAGGCGCATTTACCCCCAAGTCTCCGATCTATTTTGTAGCCGATAGCGGACAGGATTTAAGCGAAGGCATGCCGGTCAAGTTCAGCGGATTCAAAATCGGCAAGCTGAACACGCTGACGCTGGATGAGCAGGGGCATGTGCAGGTCGAGGTCAGCATCGAATCGAAGTATCTCAGCCTGATCCGGCGTGATGCGGTGATTAGTTTGAAAAAAGAAGGGGTGATCGGCGACGGGGTGCTCGACGTCAGCCGGGGAACGGAAGGCAAGCCCGTATTGGTGGCGGGAGATAAAGTGCGTTTCGAGCGCGCCAGTGGATTGGAGCAGGCGGTACTCGACGTAAAAAATCGCATCATGCCTATCCTCGACGATTTGCAGCACACGCTGCATGACCCCGACGGCGACGTGCGCCAGACGTTAAAGAATCTGCGCGAATTTTCCGGCGAAATGCGCGGTACGCGTGAACGTCTGGATCGCGTGCTGGGCAGTGTCGATACCAACCTTAACAACGAAGTGGAACCATTGTTGCGCTCCCTGCGCCAGTCTGCGGCGAAGATAGATCAAGATATGCCCGCTTTGCTGAAAAAGGTCGACAGCAGTATGGAAAATCTGCGCAAAACCAGCGAGTCTATCAACGATGCGGTGCAGCATTCCGCCCCTCAGTTGCCGGGCATGCTGGGAGAGGCGCGCGAGACTCTGGGCAAAACACGCGAGATGGTTGGTACTACGCAGGAGGTGGTGGACTCTCTGAGCACGAGTTGGCCGTTGAAGAATGCCGTGCCGCCACCTGAGACCGGCCCAGTCAGGATGGATAGCCATGATTAGATTTTATTTATCCTTAAAACGGCAATTCATCCACGAAAAACACGAAAGGCACGAAATAAAGCAAGAGGCTGTATTCGTAAGGCGACTCACCCATCGGGTTGTTTTTGAAACAAGCGAGTTCTTTGAATTTGTTCGTGTTTTTCGTGACTTTCGTGGACAGCTGCTTTTTCTAGGTTTATTGCTGTCGATATTTTTAGTGGCGTGCGGCAGTGCGCCGCCACCGCGCCTGCCGCAAGCATTGGAACAAGCCAATGCGGCGGAAAAAGACGCGCGGCGCGCGTTAAAAGGCGGCGAGCTGTTGCGCGCGCAACACGGCTTCGCCAAGACGCTGGCGCTTAGACAATCTTTGGACGACACAGCGGGAGTCGCCACCACGTTGATCAACCTGGCCACGGTGACCCATCAATTGCACGAGGATGAGGCTGCGCTGACTTGGCTGGATAAGATATTGCTGGAGAAGGAGCGCATTTATGCGCCGGAGTTTCATCTGACAGCGGGCTTTCGCAAGGCCGTGATCCTGACCAATATGGTGCGATTGGATGAGGCGGAATCAACCTTGCAACTGGCCGAAAAAATTTGCGAAAAGAAATGCACGACGCGCTTCGGTATAGACGCGTTGCGCGCGCGTTTGCTGTTGCTGAAAGGCGATGCGGAAGGCGCGTTGGCCTTGGCGCAGGCGCTGAGCAAAGAGGCTCAAGCCGGCAAAGAAGAGCAGGCCAATGCGCTGCGTATCGTTGCTGCCTCCGAAGAGAAACTGGCGCGCTTTGCGAGTGCGCTACAGCATTATCAGGCAGTGCTGGAGATAGACAAGTCGCTGGCTTTGGGTGCCCGCATCGGCGAGGATTTGAATGGAATGGCGCGCGTGTCGAAGCAGCTCGGACGCGATGACGAGGCTGCTATGTATGCGCGGCGCGCGGTGCTGGTAAACGAGGCGCTGAGCCGGAAATAATATTTTGGGAATGGTCTGATGAATATATGGGATCAACGCTACGCCGGAGATGATTATCACTTTGGCACCGAGCCGAATGCTTTTTTGGTAGCGCAACAGCATTGGCTGAAAGCGGGGGCGAGCTGTCTAGCGGTGGCGGACGGTGAAGGGCGCAATGGCGTATGGCTGGCGCAACAGGGCTTGGACGTGTTGTCGGTGGATGCATCGACGGTGGCGCTCGCCAAGGCGCAGAGATTGGCGAACGAACGCAGAGTGCAAGTGCGTTTCGAATTGGCCGATCTGCTGCAATCGGAGTTGGGCGAGGCGCGTTACGATGTGGTGGTGGCCATCTTCATCCAGTTCGTGCCGCCCGCTCAGCGCGCAGCAATGTTCGCGGGCATCAAGCGCTCGCTCAAGCCCGGCGGCCTATTGCTGCTGCAAGGCTACACGCCGCGCCAGTTGGAGTACCGCACCGGAGGGCCGTCGCAGGCCGAGAATCTGTACACCGAAGCGCTGCTGCGCGAGATGTTCGCCGACATGGATATTCTGCATCTTGTCGAGCATGACAGTCACATCAGCGAAGGAGCCGGGCATAGCGGTATGTCGGCGCTCATCGACTTGGTGGCGAGGAAGAAATTCCCGGTATCCCCAATCCGTGGTTGAATCGGGATGTTAGAGATATTGAGAAAGGCGGGTTTGCGATGAGTAAAGCTATTTTGATATTGCTGCTGACGATGGCGAGCCAGAGTGCGATGGCGGCGTGGACCGAGATTGATGACAATAACGATTTTACGGTTTACGCCGACTTCGCCAGTATTCGCAAATTTAACAACAAGGCGAGAATGTGGTCGATGTATGACTATAAACAAGCATCAGAATCCGCTAGTCTCGCCTATAAGTCGACGAAGTTTCAATACGAATTCGACTGCCAAAATAATCAGGCGCGCATGCTGGCCTTTTCGCTGCATTCTGAAAATATGGGTGCAGGGGACGTAGTCTACAGCGACTCCAAAGTCGGGAAATGGGAAGCCGTCATTCCCGGTTCGGTAAACGAAGCCCGATGGAAAGGCATTTGCGGCACTTCAAATCAATGATGTTGTTTGTAGCGGTTTTTATTTCTCTGCTGAAGTTTTTATGATCACTTTCGGTATGCGAGGAAATTATGGCTGAAGAAAATACAGCTCCCACCCCGCCTATTGAGGCAACCGATTCGCCGCCAAAGGCAGCCGGAGGGGATTCATCGGTTACGTATGCCGAAGCGGGTGAGCCCATCCCGGGAGCCGTGCCAGATGCGCCGATTAAAGCTGTTGAGGATATCACGCCTGTTGCAGTTGCCGAGGCGGGCGATGTCATTCCAGCGGCTACCCCGGCGCGCCCCTCACGATATGAAGAGCCTCACAGCGAGGCTCATCCTCACTTCAGATGGCATGCCGATGCCCTGGTGGAAGGGCATGTGTATCGCGGTGTGGTTAAGGATATATCCACGCAGGGGGCGAATCTGCTCCTCGACCATAATGTGCAAAACGCCAAATCCATCAAATTGCACATTCACGTGCCGCCACTCGATGTAACCAGTCCCCATCACGTTCTGGAGGTGTCAGGCAAGATCATCTCGACAATCTATGACGGCAGTGAAGATGCGTTTCGTTCAGGTATCATTTTTCTCCAATTTACGCGGGAATCCGACCGGACATATCTCCAGTCGCGCATATTAGAGCGCTAATTCCTTGTATATTCCGCTGGTGGTCGTGGAACAAAACAATGGCAATTGGGGCATCCAATAGCCGCACGGGTAACTCCCGCCGCATTATTTAATATAAATTCTCTCAACCCCCTTGCCATCAAGCCCAATATCTACAACAATCCGCTCCGGTACTTCGACCACAACCACTAGGGAGCTTATAAACATGAACCGTAAAGAACTAATTGATGCATTGGCAACCAAGACAGGCAGCACAAAGGCAGACGCAGATCGCAACATCGCGGCACTGATCGACATCGTCACCGCTACGCTGAAGAAAGGCGACAACGTTGCATTGGTCGGCTTTGGTTCGTTTGAAGTGCGCAAGCGCGCTGCACGTACTGGCCGCAATCCTGCAACTGGCGCAGAACTGAAGATCAAAGCTTCCAAGGTTCCGGCATTCAAGGCTGGCGCAACTCTCAAAGCGGCTGTTAACGGCGCTAAGAAGTAATGATTGAAAAGGCCGGCGATAAAGCCGGCCTTTTATCTCTACCATCTCTATGAATGAAATTCTCCAGTATTTGAAAACGCACGGCGAACGACTCGATACCGAGATCGCCGAAGCCGCAGGCATCTCAGTAGCGAAAGCGCGTCTCCACTTGTCTGAACTTACCGCCAAGGGCGAGGTGATGTCGTGTCATTCGACCCGATTCGAGAAGGGTAAGAAAATCGAGGGGCTAAAATGTCGGCTAGCCGGTTTTACGCCTCCGGCAGCGCCCGGCCGAAAATCTAAGGCGCAGTTGAAATTGTCGTAACTCTTCGTTTCGACAAACGCATGAGTAGTAGCACGTTTTCCCCCGATGCCATCAGTCGATCCTTCAATTCCTGCGAATTCCTGAACAACTTTGCCGACGGCAGCAAGGCGGTGGTCGGGTCGCGAGCAAAATGCGCTTCTCCAGTTAGTGGCAACAGGAATGGCGGAGGCGGAAAATGATTTTTGAGCTGATTGCGTTATCCATATTTATTTCTATTGCGTTGTTCAACGTCGCGCCTATGAGCAATGGCGGGAGAGCGGAAAAAAACGCAGCTGCGAGCGACAGGGTGATCGAAAGTCCTAGTGCTATCACCGAATGGGTCGAGGTATTTAAATCTAACCAGCAAACCCTTTACGCAAATCCCACCAGCCTTTTCAAGAACGGCTTCAAGGTGAAAATGTGGAGATTGACCGACTACAAAGTGCCTGAGATAAATGGCGATTTCGTATATTCGTCGAAGAAGCTGTATGAGGAATACGATTGCCAAAACGAGAAATACCGCTTGCTTTATGTGTCGTTGTATCCTGAAAATATGGGCGCGGGTAAAGCGATGTATACGCACTCGGAGGCTTATAGCTGGCAGCGGGTTTTGCCTGATACTGACGGTGAAGCAATGTGGGAAATCGCTTGTGAACAGAGCTAGGGAAAAATGAGATGCATACGTGACGTTATGTTTGTATTTTTGTGTTGATGTGTCCAAGTGGGAGTAGATATGACCGAAATAGCCAAGAAGGGCGGAACTCACGCCCATATGCCGGACTTGGATTGGAGCCAGGTGCGCGAGACCATGCTGATGCTGGAGCTTGCAACCGGACAGATCGAGTCGGCGATGAAAGACAGCAATTCGTCCGTGGCTGTGTTGACCGATAGTTTCACGACCATGGCTGGTTATTTGCACATGATCTCCGACACCCTCGCATCGTTGCCCGATGAGGGCGAGGTCGGGGATACCAAGAAAAATGTGCTGGAGGCCGCGAACCACGTCGCCGACATGGTGCACCAATCCATCATCGCTTTTCAGTTTTACGACAAGTTGACCCAGCGTCTGGGGCACGTTTGCCATAGTTTGGCCACCTTGAATGAACTGGTGGGCGATCGGCAGCGGATATTCAGTCCGCAGGAATGGGTGGCGCTACAGCAGAAGATACGCTCCAAATATACCACTGTCGACGAGTGCGCGATGTTCGATGCTGTTATGGACGGCATGCCGGTAAAACTTGCGCTTGAGCAGTATGTGAGCGAAATGAAAGACAAGGGCAGCGACATCGACCTGTTCTAGACATCCGCCTTTCTAGGACTCACGGAGTCGTGGTGTTGTCCTTTTTTAGCTCCTTCTTGTACGCATCATAGGTCGGCGCAGGTGTCATCGCACGTTCTTGCGGCGTTCGTTTAGCTTCGTTTTGAGCTTTGATGCCTTCGTACAAATTATGTGCAGGATCCGCGCAAGCGGTCAGCAGCAGTGCAGGGAGCAAGAGCAAGTATTTCATGGTCGCCTCATCAGATATGGGAACGTGCCCATTGTACTATGCCCGTCGCGCTCATCGCGCCTGCCTGCCGCGCGATTTCGCGCCCGCCTTTGAATAAAGCTAGTGTCGGGATGCTGCGGATGTCGTAGCGTGCCGCCAGTTCCTGCGCTTCTTCGGTATTCAGTTTTGCTACGCGGAACCCCGGTTCGAGCCGTTGCGCCGCCTCCTCGAATGCGGGAGCCATCGAGCGGCACGGCCCGCACCAAGGTGCCCAGAAATCCACCAGCACGGGAATGTCGTTGCGTGTGATGTGCTGCATGAAATTGTTGCTGTTCAGTTCGGCAGGATGGGCGGTAAACAGCGCCTGTTTGCATTTGCCGCAGGTGGGATGTTCCCCGAGTTTATCGGACGGGACGCGGTTCACCGCAGAGCAATTCGGGCAAACGATATGCAGAGAGTCGGTCATGTGTATTCCTGAGCTAAGTGACATTTCGTGGAGGTTTAATCCTGTCTATCCCTTATGCCTATTGTGTGAAACGTGAAAGTTAGACAGGGTGGTAGTCTAATCAGATG
>WSYA01000061.1 GCA_009773615.1 Gallionellaceae bacterium | reverse complement strand
CCATGTTCGTGATCGCATCCTTCAGTAACGTTTCTCTGCACTATTTCGATGACTTGCCAGATCATTTATTTCGGGTGATTTTTAGAGGTGCCCTTAAGTTCAGAAATCTTTTGTTGCAACTCTGTCAGCGCCACACGGGCTTGCTCGCCGCCACCGCGCAATGGCTTCAGCGTCGCCTGTCCCGCCTGCGCCTCATCGTCACCGATGATGACCGCACATAGCGCACCGCTACCATCCGCCTTTTTCATCTGCGCTTTAAAACTGCCTCCGCCGCAATGCAGCACTATTTTCAATCCCGCATCGCGCAACTGCTCCGCCACGCTGCTCGCCATCTGGTTAGCCAGCTCTCCCTGATGCACCAGATAAACATCCAAAGGCATTCCCGGATTCTGCATGCCGTCTTCCTGCAACAGCGCCAGCAAGCGTTCGATACCCATGGCGAAGCCACAAGCGGGAGCGGGCTTGCCGCCAATCTGTTCGATCAAGCCATCAAAACGCCCTCCTGCGCAGATCGTACCTTGCGCGCCCAAACGCGTGGTGACCCACTCGAACACCGTGCGATTGTAGTAATCCAGTCCACGCACCAAACGCGGATTTATTTCATAGGCCACACCGTGACGCTTGAGGATGGCCTGCACCGCCTCGAAATGCGCGACTGCCTCGGCATCCAGCTCGGCCATCAGGCCGGGTGCGCCAACGATAATCTCCTGCATCGCCGGATTTTTGCTGTCCAGAATACGCAGCGGGTTGGTGTGCAAACGGCGCGTCGCGTCCGCATCCAATATCGCCACATGCTGTTCAAAATAGGCAATCAGCTTTTCGCGATGACGCTGGCGCGCAGCAATGTCGCCAAGGGTGTTGATCTGCAAACTCACATCGCGAATCCCCAGCTTCTTCCACAGACGCGCGCACATCAAAATCTGCTCGGCATCGATATCCGGCCCGGCAAACCCCAGCGCTTCGACCCCAATCTGGTGAAACTGTCGATAGCGCCCTTTCTGCGGACGCTCGTGGCGGAACATCGCGCCGCTGTAATACAAACGCTGCGGCGCGTTATACAGCAAATTGTGCTGCAACGCGGCCCGTACACAGGATGCCGTACCTTCGGGGCGCAAGGTGAGCAAATCGCCGTTGAGCCCATCTTCAAAGCTGTACATCTCTTTCTCGACGATGTCGGTCACCTCGCCGATAGCGCGCTTGAACAGCGCCGTCGGCTCCACCAGCGGCATACGAATGTTGCGATAACCGTAAGCTTCAAGCCACTCGCGCACCGTGTCCTCAAACCACAGCCAAAGTTGCGCCTCATCCGGCAGAATATCGTTCATGCCGCGCACGGCTTGTAATGTTGGATTACTCATTTGATGCTGAAAGTAGGCGGCACACAGGGAATTTAACAGGGGCGCGATGGTAGCAGAAAAGGTGTTGTTTCAGAAGCAGATGTTATGTTTCACAACACCGTTACCGGCTCTTTGAGGCTTACCGAAAGGCCGAATACCGGGCGCGGACTACCATTTTTTGATTTCGGTGATAATTTTCTCCATATATCGGGGCAGGACAATCACTCCGCGAGACTCCCTATCTTTTTCTCTGCCCGCCGCCTCTGCCTCCCTCAAACGGTCTGCGGCAGATTGCTGCTCATCCGCTTGGACGGGTTGCCGTTTGGCGGTCGCATCTTCCTGGCGTATCTTATTGATGCGTTTATTTGCCAGCTCGACATATTTTCCGTTAGGATATTTATCCAGATAGGCCTGAACGGCTTGCACGCTATATCCCTCGAGTGCGGCCTGCCACAGAACCTGCTCTTCCCGCGAGACTTGATTGTTAGACTGGAGCTTGCGAATTCGAACTTGCGCCAACCCGACGTAGCTGCCTTGCGGATAATTTCTGATGTAGTTTTGATAATCGGCCTCGCCTCCAGCCTGCTCCGCGACTTGCCATGCCGATTGCTCCTTACCAACAGACTCGCTGCCCGCCTCATCGCGCAGTTTTTTAATGCGTACTGCGGCAGTCAGCGCATATTTACCTTTTGGATATTGTGCGAGGTAGGCTTGAAAGTCTTCGATGAGGTTGCTATTTTTAACCTCGTTCCACAACGTGGTATCCAGATCGCCGCTATTACCGCTCCGGGCAGAGGGCATGCCCCTGCCCTCTGCCGCAGGATACACTTGCGGCGCTGAAGCGTCGCTCAACCCTTTGAGCTTTTCGACCACATCAAATACGTTGCAACGCTCGCAGGGCACTGAGTTGGAATACACCGCTTTATTGTCCATAACATTGCGAATACTCAGCGCAAGCAGGTAGCCGCCTTCAATTTTGGTGACGTTGGCAGTCGCAATGAGTTCGGCCTGAAATGCGATTGCAATATCCTCCATGCAGCGTGTTTCATCGCATTCTTTCTTGGCGGCGAGCGATTCTTTTCTGAATATTTCGCGAGACTTCTGTGCAACCTGCTCGCCCGAAAAAACTTCGTATTTCAGTTGCAAACCCTGAACGAGCGCTACCTCCATGGATGCCAGCATGTTCTTTTCTCCTTCATCCACGCGCATAGGCATGAGAACGAGACGCTCTTTGGAATCTTTTACGGGCATGGCACCTTGCGCTTGCCATGAGATGCATGCAAAAAAAATAGAGGCAATCAATACACCGGATAGCTTGCGCGCCGGGGCTTCGCACTTATTCATTTGGCCTCGCTCAGGCGCTGCGCGATTTCCTTGCATAGCACCTTGAGTTTCTCAAACGAGCATTGGGTGCATTCCATCTTCTGGCTAGATGTCATCTCGCCGGTCGGCACGTCATACAGATGCGAGGTAACAAGATAACGTCCTTTTTCCACCTGGGTCACATGCAATGCGACGATTTTTTCCGCATGATACCGGGCAGCGATGCGCCGATAGCAATTCGCCTCATCGCAATCTTTTTTTTTGCTCTCATCCTGAAATACTTGCTTGACGAAGCGCTCGACCTCGTCCCCGTGCATCAGCTCAAATTTGGAAGAGAAACCGTCAGCCGCTTGGCGGGTCAACTCGGCCTTTTCAAACGGCGTGAGCGGGCCGTTCACGGGCAGCAGCACGGCTATTTCTTTGGCATAGGCCGATTGAGAAAAACACAATACCGCAACCGCCAACATTTTCAGTATATTTTTCATCATGCCTCTTTCAATGCTTGGTCAACAGCTGCAATTTTTTTCTGAGCCGCTGCATGTTGTCAGGGGTATAACCGACCAGATTCATCAATACGATGTTGTCGCTGTCCAGCACGATGGTATGAGGCAGGCCGAGAAAATGGAAAGCCTCCTTGAGCCCGCCTGATGTAAGCACGATATTGGAAGGCGCTCCGGGCAATTTTTTCACGAACTCTGCGACGACTTCCGCTTTGACTTCCTCGGTATGCACTGAGATAAATTTCACTTCTTTGTATTGTTTTTCAAGGCTTGCCAGCTCCGGCATTTCTTTTCTGCATGGAACACAAGTCACCGAAAAAAAATTGATCACCTTAGCTTGCCCCTTATCGCTTTTCAGTCGATAGGAATTGTCATCCAAAGTACGCCCCATGATGTTTGGAGATGGCTGCCCGACCTCGGGGCCAGCCCCCTCCTTGGCACCTGCGCCAAAAGACAACACCAACAGCATTACGCCTATAAAACCCTTTACCGACATATAGCCTCCACCTCTCATTTAAAACTCTGCATTACTTTTTCCGCCGCCGCGCCCCAGTCTAATTCTTCCCTGCCCCACCCGATCACCTGAGTAGACATCTTGTCGGTCTTCAAAACTCTACCGTTTTGAATATCGTAAACCGTTTTGGATACCGTCAACGTCCCCTTGAGCGACCCCATCTGGGTTGTCACCACCTGAGTCCCCGCATTGAGCAAAGTCAGCATGTCAAAATTCTGCTCCTTAGCGAGGCGGATGCAATCATCTTTTTGATTGCAATCATCCATCAGGCGGTCGGCTAATTTCTCCCCCGACCTTAAATGATCCAGCATTTTTCCACGCACATCAGCGCTCAGGCTACCGTCCTCATTGATCGCAAACAGCGCCATGCGCCCCTTCACATTTGCGACCTCTTTGTTCGCGGCGATCAAAGCGGCATCCAGTTGTTTATTGTAAAAAGCGTCGCCCGCTTCCTCCGGCAGCAAGCTGAAATCGATATCGCCCAGCAGCGCCTGCGCCTCTCCTAGATACTTTTGACGCACCGCGATGTCGCGATTTTTTTCACGATTCGTGCCTTCCGCCAAACGCGCCTTGAATAACTCCAGGCGATTCTTCTGGTTTTTCACTTTCTGGGATTGCTTAACCGAATCAATGCTGATGACCATCAGCGTGTAGTACGTGCAATCCCTATCTACCCAATGAGCCTTGATCTTCAGGCCGCGCAACACCTCATCGGAAATAACGGACATCTTGCTCGACGCCTCTTTTTGCATCCGCTGATTACTCACGCTCGTGCTTTGCTCGCTCTCGGTTTTTATTTTAACTTCAATCTGCCCCACCAGATTATGCTGGGCATTATTCTTCGAGGCCTCTATCTGCTGCTCTTTACTCCTGCCATCTTTCTCGGCAAAACCAATGCCCACATAGTTTCCGGGTTCGCGGTAACCATCACGATCAGCAACCCAGGAAGGCATAGATTCCTTCGAGGCACCATCACAAGATGAGGACGACCATGCCGGCATAGAAACCGACAAAGCGCCAACCAATGCCACGCCAACAAAACAGATTCTCATACAACTCTCCGTCTTCATCGCGGCACCAAGCCGCGAATGTATGCGATCAACGACCCCACCTGCTCATCCGACAACGGCGGTGTCACACCGTCCACAAATGACGGCATCCCTTTTTCCGGTAATCCCGCGTGAATCATCTTCCTGATGTATGCATCGCTCACATGCCACTTCGCATCGTTCAGCGCACGTGCAAATCCACCCACGCCTTTCTTGCCATGACACTGCGCGCACACGCGATGATACAAAAACACCCCGGACTGCCCCACCCCGCTCTCCAAATGACAACTCTTGCAAGCCGCATCGGCATTGATGTTGCGCATCTTCTCGATCTTGGGATGCGGCGGCGGCTCCAGCTTCATCGTCAGCGAAAGATCGACAGTCGCCGCCTCGTTATTCTCCAGTGTCAACGTCACCGTCTTAACGATGATGCCCTTCTTGCCCTTAGTATCCACCACCACTTCCATCTCGCCGGACTCGCCCGGCGCATATTCCCTGAGCGCGCCTGTGGCCGTGGTACAGCCACAGGATGTTTCAGTTTTAACGATTTTAACTTTTCCCGCACCATCATTCTTGAATTTGAAAGTGTGCTTAACAATGTCGCCTTCGACCACCGTGCCGAAATCGAAGAAGCTGTGTTCAAAGACAATATGTCCCTGTGCTTGTTGCACGGGCGGGGTGGGTGGGATTGGCGCTTGCGCCTTATCGCCTTTGTAGTGCCAAAAAGATGCACCTGCAGCTATCAGAATAAATGCCACCAGAAATGGATCCGTCTTTAAGCGCGATTTATAAGTCATGACCTTCTCTCTCCACTTGCTTGGCGTAGCGGCATCACGAGGGGCTTCAGGTTTAACCGTTCCGGTGGTCATTAAAGCAAAGTTAAAACAGCAACATCACCCCCTGCAAGGAGGAAGGAGCAAAAACCCCGTCGCCTTAGGCGGCTCACGGTTTTATCGGCCCCTTTGAGGGGTTCACCTAATAAGCCCCCGGCTTTGCCGGGGGTAATTTAATTAACAAACCCCACATCCCCTTCAACCACTGTCTTTCAATGTTTTTACACCCCGGTTCCTCCAAAGTCCCTTCAGCAGAAACCTGCCGGCCCTACAATCAATTCAGTTTGTCGAACTCTTCTGGCTGTACCGCAGGAACTTTAGCAAGAGCATGATCAAACGCTTTTCTTGAGCCGCGCACTGCACGTGACTGAAGGTATGTTTCCGTAGTCAAAGCAGCCACTTTCTCTGCTACCGCCGTAGCAATAAACTGGTTCAAAGATACGTGATCTTCCTCGGCAACATCCTTGGCCATCCTGTGCAAAGATTCTGGCAATCGAACACTCAGTACACTCATGATGCCTCCATTCGTCTTAGTAATTCACGCGGGGTAATAACTTCAATTCCAAACTTTGAAGTCGCCGGTTCAAAATCTTTAATGTTCCAAGTCACAATAATTGCGTTCGCTTTAACGGCAAGTTCCAATATATGGTCGTCCTTCGGATCGCGTAATATTGGTCGCCACAAATAAAAGATTCCGTGCTTCTCAGCGATCTGGCAGAGGTAGTCAACAACTGCATCAACATCCAAATTGTTTAATGAGAGATTGCGTTTAAGCACTGACTCATACTCTAGCACCAGAGGTGTGGAAAGATGCAATTGCAACGATTGATGGTCAATTTTCTGAAGCAAGCAATGTGAAGATCCAAGCGAGGAGCGCATCGCTGAAAATGGCACATTGGTATCAAGGACAATATTCATTTCTCGGTATTATATGCAATACCATTTGCAAATCAATCTTATCTTGAAACCGCATGAATTTTTCTCTGGTGGGCGGGTACGGGGTTTGTCTATGGTAAATCCGCGCAGACACACACCGTACCCACGCGGAACCCGCCCTAGTCCCAACTTGCGCCGGTAAGACTAAGGCGGGGCACTGCTCTCATCATGACGACTCGTGGATGCCTCCGCGCGCGCCCGTTGCGTCCTTGAACACAACAGCTCCGGCAGTGGTAGGCGTACTGGCAAGACGAAAACCGTTGTTGTTGTTACGGTTCGCAGGCTCGTTCCTGTTGCGGTTAGCCGCGCGTGCGTTCTGTGGTTTGTTGTTCCACGAACCGCCGCGAAGCACGCGCCCGACAGGCGAGCCGTCAGGCTCCCGCGACGGGTCAAACCACCCGTCGCGAAAGAGGGCACGGCGCAAGCGCCATGTATCGGCATGTGCAGCGTGGGCAATCCACGACGACACACGCTGCTTGATTTCATCTTCACCCGCCGTACCGCATTGCCAGCGGTTACGCAGGCCGCGCAGGCGATTGCGAAAACGGCGCACGTTTTCTTCCGGTAGACGGCGCGCGCCATTTTCGCGCAATACATAACCGAGAAAGGTCGCATCAGTTGCCGTGGCGGCGATAAACGTTTTCAGCGGATGCAACACCAAGCGCCGTCCGCACAAAAATATTTTGATGCGTTCCCACCACTGCGCCAACACTGCCGGGTCATCATGGAACAACGCGAAGTCATCCACGTAACGCACATAAGGTGCGCGCAACACCACCTTCACAAAATGGTCGAGCGGGTTCAAATATAAATTGGCAAACCACTGGCTGGTCAAATTGCCGATGGGCAAACCGCGCTTGCGCGATTGCGGTGTGAACAAGTCATCGCCGGGGAAAATTGAATTCACCGGCTCTTGCGCATTCGAGCCATCCACAATCGCATCCATCAACGCCAAGGTCGGCGCACACGCAATATGCCGCCTAAAATCCGCCTTCAAAATCTCATGGTCGATGGCGGGGAAGTAACGGTAAATATCCGCCCGCAACACATGGCGATAACGATCCCGATATTGCTCATAGCGTGCCACCGCGCGGTGTGTGCCGTAGCCCTTGCGGTTGGCATAACTATCCGAAATAAAACTGTGCTCGAAAACCGGCGCAACAACCGAACACAAAGCATGGTGCACCACGCGGTCGCGGAAGGGCGCGGCGGAAACACGGCGCGGCTTCGGGTCTTGTATCTCGATCACCGTATACGAACCGGGATGCCAACTTCCGTTGCACAGCTGCCGCTCCAAGCGCAGCAACTCTTTCTCCAGATTGGCTATAAATGCCGCCGCACCGGGCTTGCTGCGCTTGCCTTTGATCGCCGTCTTTGCCGCTTGATGCAGGGCCGCAAAGGTGGCGATGCGCCCAAACAAATGGTCATGCTTCCTGGACATGATTCGCCTTTCGCCATCCTCCTACCATGCGCCCGATTTCATCCAGCGCGCGGGCGGCAAATTCATAACGGCGCAGATCGAGGTAGTGCAAATCTTTCGCCAGACGAAACAGGTAACGCAGCTTTTCCAGACCTAAATTGACGCGCGCCAAAATCGGCGCACGCGCCTTGGTGTAGGCCGCCTCCACCAAGCCTTCCAACACGTCCAGCACGGAACTTTGAATACGATCACTCAACAATAACTTCTGCGAACGCGGAAATTTTTCCACGGTGGGCACCACCCACAGCACGAATTGATAGGTTTTTTCTAACACCGGAGCAGTTTGTCGCGATACAGCATCCATCATTTCCCCCCCGCTCGTCATACCGGCGCATAACCAGCGACTTGCCCGCTTGCGGGCTTAGTCGAATGGCTAGTAGTTCCATCAGGCCGGTATCCAGCAAAAAATAAAATCCCGTGCAATGCACGGACAAAAGCAACGGCTTATCGGATAAAAACACTGGATACCGGCCTGCGCCGGTATGACGGCATTTCAAAAACATCGCGGGAGGGCTACGCCCTCACACCAAAAACCAAACCGCTATTTCTCTTCCACGGCCTTATGGCTATCCAAGGGTAAAAGGGTAAAAGTGCTAAAAGGTAAGCTTCCGAATCCCGTCCTGAGCTCTGTCGAAGGGCTACGTTACGGAAGCATCCTGGCAAGACGAAAACCGAGGCTGAGGTCACGGAACGCAGGCACGTCCCTGTCGCGGTCCGCCGCGCGAGCGTCCTGAGGTTTGTAGTACCACGAACCGCCGCGAAGCACGCGCTGCGCGCCATTTCCTCCTTGCCATACGCGGCCGTCAGTGGGAGCCCCGTTGTAATCGGCATGGTAGTTGTCTTCTACCCATTCCCATACGTTGCCGCTCATGTCGTACAAGCCCCATGCGTTGGCTTGTTTGGTAGCAACGGGGTTGGTGGTCTTGGCACTGTTGCCTGCCGGGGTGGCATACGCCCCCCCGTACCATGCCACGCTGTCGATGTTGTCTCCGCCACAGTATTCGGTTTGTTGTCCGGCGCGACAGGCGTATTCCCACTCGGCTTCGCTGGGCAAGCGATATTGTTTGCCGGTCTTGGCGTTGAGTTTCTGGATGAATTCTTTAGCATCGTCCCAGCTCACTTGCTCGACCGGGCAGGTGTCGCCGCAGTTTTTGAAGTTGCTCGGGTTCGTGCCCATCACGGCTTTCCATTGCCCTTGGGTGATTTCGGTTTTGCCCATGGCGAAGGGTTTGCCGATAGTGACGGTGTGCGCGGGGCTTTCGTCTCCACTGCTCGAACCCATGGTAAAGCCGCCTGCGGGCACCACCACCATGTCGGGGCAATCGGGACAATCGCGGATGATCGCGCCGATTTTGGGGCCGCTGGCTTCGGCTTTTTTGATGGCAGCAAGTTTTTGTTGGGCTGCTGCAAGGTGGCTGCTGTCGGGGTATTTATCCATAAAGCTCTGCACGGTTTTGCTGTCTTCGCTCGCTTGCACGCTTTGCCATTGAGTTTGTTCTTCGCGTGCGGCAAAATCGTTTTTGAGTTTGCGGATTTTTACTTGGGCTAAGCCCGCGTATTGGCCTTGCGGGTAAGCGTTGAGGTAGCTTTGATAGTCGATTTCGCTGCCCGCCTGCTCCGCTGCTTGCCACGCTTGTTGCTCTTTGCGTGCGCCTTCGTTGGCAGCATCTTCTTTGACTTTGCTGATGCGGCTCTTGGCGAGGGCGACGTATTTGCCTTTGGGGTATTGCGCCAGGTAAGTCTGGTAGTCGTCGATGGTGTTGGTGGTTTTAACTTCGTTCCACAGGGCGGCTTCGGGGTCGTTCTGGTTTACTTTCGCTGGCGGAGCTTCGGCGGCGACTGGGCCTGCCACTACGGGCGCGGGAGCTCCGCTCAGTTCTTTGAGTTCTTTAATTACTTGGAAGGCGTCGCAGCCTTTGCACGGGGTCGATTTGGAGTACACCGATTTGTCGTATTCGACATTGCGGATGTTGAGCGACAATAAATATCCACCTTCTATTTTGGTGACATTGGCCGAGGCGATAAGGTCGGACTGGAAGGCCATGGCGATGCCTTCCATGCATTTGGTTTCGTCGCACTCTTTTTTGGCGGTTTTGCTTTCTTTGTTAAGGGCACCTCTAATAATTGGTTATTTGGACTTCGTAAACGCGTCCCGATGATTTTTTTGTGGCGGTCAACTATGTGCGCGTATTTTTGAATGATC